>CAYPUS010000159.1:1328-5438 GCA_964413815.1 uncultured Aquabacterium sp.
CCCGCTGGCTCCAGCATGTCCAGCAACTCGATGTGCCGCAGCCGCCTTCCCGTCCCTCCTTTCCGACCGACCAGCCATGACCGCCCCCACCCCGCTCACCTCCGAAAAGCCCAAGCTCAGCAGCGAACGTGTCGAGATCACCTGCGCAGACGGCGTGCGTCTGCAGGGTCACTTCGTTCCCGCCCATGGCGGCACGCCCGGACTGCCTGTGCTCGTGAGCCCGGCCACGGGCGTCAAGCAGCAGTTCTATCTGCGTTTTGCCAACTGGCTGGCCGGCCAAGGCCACGATGTGCTGGTCTTCGACTACCGGGGCATCGGCTTGTCCCTGCAGGGGCCGCTCAAGCACAGCAAAGCCACGCTGGCCGAATGGGGGCAGCAGGACCAGCCTGCGGCGCTGAACTGGCTGCTCAACCGCACCGGCAGCGAGCAGGCGCTGCTTTTGGGACACAGTGCCGGCGGTCAAATGATCGGCCTGTTGCCCAACCATGGGCGGGTTGCGCGGATGGTGGGCGTGTCGGCCTCGACCGGCTGGTTCCGCGGCATGCGCCTGGGTTTTGCCTTGAAGGCCCGCTTCGGCCTGAGCTGGATCGTGCCCCTGGGCACCCTGATCAAGGGCTATGCGCCCACCGCGGCGGTGGGTCTGGGGGAAAACCTGCCGGCCGGCGTCGCGCGCCAGTGGGCACAGTGGTGCGCCGCAGGCGGCTACGCCACCAATGCCACGCGAGGCCGCCCCGAGCAGGATTTCCATGCTCAGGTGCGCACACCCATCACGGTGCTGCACGCCGAGGACGACGCCATCGCCACGCCGGCCACGGTCGCCGACCTGCTGCGCACCTTCCCTGCCGCCCGCAAACAGTCCCTGTCGGTGCGGCCATCCAGTCACGGCCTGAAGGCCATCGGGCACATCGACTGGTTCCGCGCCTCACACCAGGCCCTGTGGCCCGTGATCGCCAGCGCGTTGCGCGGCCAGGACCAATAGGCTGTTGGCACGGGGCCTGGGCATCGCCCTCTCCCCGCCGGTTATCCTCGGGGCTCCATGAGAATTCTCGGCATTGACCCCGGTCTGCAGACCACCGGCTTCGGCATCATCGAATCCGAAGGGCCGCGTCTGCATTACGTGGCCAGCGGCACCATCAAGACACGCGAGGCGGCGCTGGGCGACCTGCCCGGGCGGCTGAAACTGATCTTCGAAGGCGTGCGCGAGGTGGTGGCGCGCTACGAGCCGCAACAGGCCTCGGTGGAGATCGTCTTCGTGAATGTCAACCCGCAGTCCACCTTGCTGCTCGGGCAGGCACGGGGCGCCGCCATCGCGGGCCTGCTGTCCAACCCGGCTTCCCCCACCGTCTCCGAATACACCGCCCTGCAGATGAAGAAGGCGGTGGTCGGCCACGGCCACGCGGCCAAAGCCCAGATTCGGCACATGGTCATGCGCCTGCTGTCGCTGCCGCGCGAGCCCCATAACGATGCGGCGGACGCCCTCGGGCTGGCCATTTGTCACGCGCATGCGGGGCACGCCATGGCCCAGATGGCGCAGGCCACCGTCCTGAACCGCCGCACGCACGCTCAAATCAAGGGTGGACGGGTCTACTGACCCCCCTCAAACAAGGGGGAGGCACCGCCCCTTCACTTGTTTTCGACGGGGGGCTCGATTAGCCTGCTATTCCGGTCATAAGAGGTTTCGTGATGGATGTCACGAAATCACAAGAGCAACGTTACAAACGGGAACAAGTATGAAATTTCTCAAACCACTGATCATGGCCGCCAGCCTGTCGGCAGCCGGTCTGGCTCACTCGGCCATCCTGGTCACCGAACCCGGGGCGGATGGGTTCAACATCGAGACCTCGATCCTGAACGGTTCGAGCTTTGAAATCACCCAGATCGAGTTCGACTTCAGCGACACGGTCACCGGTGACAACAGCTTCATCATCATCGATGGCAGCCCCCTGAGCATCACCGCTCCGGCTGGCGGCACGGCTTCCTTCTACGGTAGCGGCGCCGTCTTCGGCTTCAACTTCACCAGCTTCGACAGCCTGGACACCTTCAAGTTCAAGTGGGATCCGGACTCGAACGTGAGCGGCGCCTACGGTGCCACCGGCCTGGATTTCGTCGGCGCCAAGGTCACCGCACAGACCACCAACGGCACCTACTTCGGCGTCATCCAGCACGCTGGCGGTTCGCCCGACGTGTTCGCCGTCCTGACCCCCGTGCCGGAGCCCGAGAGCTACGCCCTGGCCCTGGGTGGCCTGCTGACGGTGGGCGCCCTGGCTCGCCGCCGCGCTGCCAAGAAGGCCTGATCCTTCCCGGATCCGACCGCATGAAGCGGGTTGAGCCTCACGGCTCAGCCCGTTTTTCTTTTGGGCTGCGCACCTTCGGGCTGCGCGCCCAGCGACTCATTGCCCGTCTTTGATGAGCCGCCCCGAAGTCGACTGGATGGGGCGGGCATTCATCGGATAGAGCCGGCTGAACACACCGATCTGCTCGCGCGAGACGGCCGCCGGGTGCTTCATCACCATCCACAGCACGCCTTCCGTGCAAGGCGGCGTTGTCATCGACCCCATGTAGGTGAAGTATTGGCGCTGCGTGGGCACCAGCAGGCTCAGATCCATCTGATTCAGGCCGACCTGGTCCGACATCCTCTCCAGCGGCAGATTGTTCCAGACCTGCTGCACCAGCGGATGGCCCTTGCCAGCCTCCATCAGCACGGCCACGATGGCCATGCGCCCCTCGGCGTCCTTGTGGACCAGGTGGGCCACCATCTCGAACTGCCGGCCATTGATGCGTTCTTCGCTCGGGCGGTGGAAATGGAATTGCTGCAGCTCGTAGCGACGGCCCTGCACGGTGATGCTGTTGCCCGGCTCGACCTCGACCTGCACGGTGTGGCCGTTGTCGACCACACGGAAACCGCTTGGACGGTAGTCGAACTGGATCGGATCCAGCTGCACCGGAATGCCGTCGCGGATGTCAATCGGGCTTTGGCGCTTGCCACGGGCACAGAGCTGGAACTCCGGCTTGAGGCGCCCCCATTGCTCCGGACCGGTCGCGCCGCTGTAGCTCCAGCGGCCGGCAGCGACCTGGGCCGCTTCCTCGGGGGAATGGGCATGGATCTGGTCTTCGGGCAGCGGCAGCAGGGCCCCGCTGCCGTCATGGCCGGCACGCCCCTGCGGTCCGTTCGTCAGGGCAGCGGGTTTGCTCGCGGTGTTTTTGCCGGCGGAGCCCTTGGCCTGCGTCTTGGCCGCGGCGGGGGACTTCGAACGCAGGCGCACCACCGGCGGCTGGGCCTGCCGCTGGCTGCGGACTTCGGCGATCTTCTGGTCGATCAGCTCGCGCAGTTCCGCCATCGAAACGGCAGCCTTCGCCTGCGCGGCAGGGTCGGCCGTGATGGCCAGGTCGGGCTCGCGCACAGCGGCCTTCTCGGCGGGTTTGCGATCCTGGGCGGGCCTGCTGACAGGTTTGCTGACGGGCTTGTCTTCAGGCTTGCTCTCGGCCTTGCTCGCAGACTGGAGCGCAGGCTTGGGTTCGGCCGGCGCGGAGGCGGCAGGGCGAGGCCTCAACCAGGGTTCGTCATCCAGCAGCTCGTCGTCGGCGCCATTGAAGGCCTGCGCACCCGACAGCATGCCGGCCGCAAGGACGCAGCCGAGAAGGAGGGTGAGGGCCGCACGGGCGTTCGGAAACAGGTGCATGGTGAAATCTCCGCAATCGCTGGAGATTTCGGCAAGTAAAACCGGGACTTGAATCCGATTTCATGGGAAGGAAGGCGCGAGGGGCGCCCGATCCTGGGAAAAAAGTGTGAAGTCAGCCGATAGGCCGGATTCTGTGCAGCCAGCCCCTTTCGGGGCCGGCCGTGACCGCCATTCCTCTGGGCCGCCTGTCGCCAGAACGGCTCGATGCCACCTACCCGCACACTCCCCGGAGCCAGGTCGACGTGTGCCTATTTGGTGTTGCTGCGCGTAGAGATTGCCCGTTTCACCCTCCGCGGCCAGGCCATTCTTTCGAATGGCCTTTGGCGTGGCTTTCGCCCGGCCATGGCCGCAGAGACTCGTCTCTGTTGCTCTGATCCTCACCTCGCGGTGGAGAGGTGTTACCTCCTACGCTGCCCTGTGCAGTCCGGAC
>CAYPUS010000159.1:5448-6539 GCA_964413815.1 uncultured Aquabacterium sp.
GTGCCAGCGGCGGTCTGGCTGACTTCACCCGCGCATTATCCACGGCAGGCGCTATTTCGCCGCTGATGCGGGGTGCAGCCCGACCC
This sequence comes from uncultured Aquabacterium sp., assembly GCA_964413815.1. Lineage (GTDB taxonomy): Bacteria > Pseudomonadota > Gammaproteobacteria > Burkholderiales > Burkholderiaceae_C > Aquabacterium. The sequence continues at coordinate 5,535 of CAYPUS010000159.1, forward strand.
TGGCCATGCTGGCCAGGAAAGCGGCCGGCGCCTGGTAGCCGATCACGGTGGCGCCTGCCAGCTCACGCCCCTGCGCATCGAAGAAGATGATGCCAGGCGGGCCGAACAGCTTGAAGCGCGCCAGCAGGGCCCGGTCCTCGGGTCCGTTGAGGGTGACATCGGCCTGCAGCAGGACGGCGCCCGCCAGGGCCGCCCGCACCTGCGGATCGCGGAAGCTGTCGTGCTCCATCTCCAGGCAGGCCGCGCACCAGTCGGCATAGAAGTCCAGCATCACCGGCTTGCCTGCCGATGCGGCGCGCATCACCGCCGCATCGAGCTCGGCGACGCTGCGCACGCGCTCAAAGGGCAGCACGCTGTGGTGGGTGGACACCGCGGGCGTCATGCCCACCAGGGTCTGGAGATAGGGCCAGGCGGGGCGGGCCACCCATGCGGCCAAGGCCAGCATCAAGACCCCGAACAGCAGCTTGACCGCCTTCATCCACGGGCCGGCGCGCGGCAGCAAGGTGCCGGCCGACAGGCCCACCAGCAACAGGGGCAGGCTCATGCCCCAGGCCATGGCGTACAGCGCCACGCCACCCAGGGCCACGTCGCCGGTCTGGCCGATGTAAAGCAGGGCTCCGGCCAGCGGTGCCGACACGCAGGGGCTCACGATCAGGGCCGAGACCACGCCCATGGCGAACACGCTGACGAACTTGCCGCCTGGCAGGCCGCGGCTGCCTTCACCCAACCAGCTCTGGACCGACGCCGGCAATTGCAGCTCGTACAGGCCGAACATCGACAGGGCCAGCAGCACCATCAGCGCCGCAAAGCCCAGCACCACCCAGGGATGCTGCAAATAGGCGGCCAGTCCCTGGCCAAGCAAGCCCGCGGCCACGCCCAAGCCGGTGTAGACCAGGGCCATGCCCTGCGAATAGCTCAGCGCCAGCGCGAATCCCCGGCCCCGTCCGACGTCCCCTTTGTGGCCCAGGATGATGGACGACAGGATCGGCACCATCGGCAGGACGC
>CAYPUS010000159.1:6549-7524 GCA_964413815.1 uncultured Aquabacterium sp.
GCCCGCCAGCAGGAAAGCCGGCACGACCATCGACCACCGGCCCGAGGCCAGGGCCGCGGCGATGCCGCTTTCGTCCGATGGGTTCAGCCCCGCGCCTGTCTCCGTGCTTGTGCCGGATCCGGCAGCACCGGTGCCCACCACGGGGCCATCGCTGCCAGTCGCCTGAGGACTGATCTCGTGGATGCGCCCCTGCCCGTCGAAGACCACGCGGTAATGACGGGTCTGTGGGGGATAGCACAGGCCTGCGTCGGCGCAGCCCTGGTAGACCAGGGTCAGGGTGTGAACGCCCTGCAGGCCCTCGGGCACCACCACCGAAGCCGGCAAAAAGCCGTAATAGACCTCGACATCCTTCTCGAAGGTGGCGTCATACTTGACGATGCCAGTGGGCACATTCCAGGACAACACCTGCGGGGCCTGCCCGCCGCCGGCATCGAGCTTGGCTTCCAGCCGTTCGCGGTAGAGGTAGACGGCCGGGGCCATGGTGAACTCGGCCTGCACGAGGCCGGCCTCGTCGACACGCACGGCGAGTTGAAAGGCCTGGCTGGCCGGCAGGAAGGTCTGGGCCAGCACTGGCGACAAACACAGCGCCAGCCACGTCAGCAAGCCCAGCACCAGGCCGCGTGCAATCCGGATCGAGTAAGGCATGTGCGCATTCTGCCCTCGGTGGGCGTATCCTGTGCGGCGTGCTTTGTCGCACATGCCCTTGATGGCCCGACCAGGAGAGAAAGAACATGAAAGCCCAGAACATCCTCGAAACCATCGGCCAGACGCCTCACATCCGCATGAACCGCCTGTTCGGCCAAGGATCGGAGGTCTGGATCAAAGCCGAGCGCGCCAACCCCGGCGGCTCGATCAAGGACCGCATCGCCCTGTCCATGGTGGAAGACGCCGAACGCAGCGGCGCGCTCAAACCCGGCGGCACGATCATCGAGCCGACCTCGGGCAACACGGGCGTCGGCCTGGCCATGGTGGCCG
>CAYPUS010000160.1:0-7434 GCA_964413815.1 uncultured Aquabacterium sp.
GCCGCAAATCAGCGGCTAGTTCGGAACGGGGAAGTCCCTTTCATTCGTTAGGCCTCTATGCATAAACAGCAACATCGAACGAAATCGCGTTAATTGCTGCATCATGTAACCCACTTCAACTTGAAGGTCGACCCATGATCTATGACCAAACAATCGGGGCACTCTACGCTGACGATGGAACATTTATCAAGACCATTAACTGTCCCCTTGCGCTTCGTCCCGATCAACTACTTCCTATAGAAGGCAACGATCGATCATGCAGCGCTTGCAATAAGTCGATTCGAGCCATCGATGAGATGACTGATGAAGACATGGCAGCGGAAGTCGCTAAGAATGATGCCTTGTGCGTCTTCTTCACAGCGAAAGCAAAAAATATTGTTTTTCTACAACCATGGGGCAGCGTTGAGCGCAACTTTCAAAACTTGCCCACAATACAAACGCTAAGAAGTTTGGAAGCAATGGCAGCCGCTCATGCAAATGGCTTCATTCTTTTGATCAAAAATGTTGGAGTGTCGCATCCTTTCGGCGACAGGAAATTTATCGTCTATCAGAATGTCTCTACGGGTGAACTATGGTGGTCAGGCGACTACCGACAGGCATCACCTCAATGTGTCAGTGCCGAACCCAACACCAATCGGCAAGACGGGAACTGGCGACTAGTTCGCGACTGGTTCTATGCGCGCTCAGATAAACCGTTCCCTCTGGCTGCATATGCAATTCCGCCAACAGTATCCTCCGGCACCCGTGTCTTTCTGCCTGACGTGATTGAAGACCACCGCTACGAAGTGTGGAATCAGGGAGACTCTATCCGCATCGTTGCGGCCCCGGCTAAATGGAACGGTACGGACCTAGAGATTGAGCAGCCTCTTTCACCATGTGGTGTTGGATAAGCGATCTGATTCAACTGATCGAGCTACAGACGGATTGCCGAACACATCGCAGTCATCCCTAAGCCACCAACTAGACATTGCCAATGAAAATACTCTCGTTGCTATTTGAGGCTCCCCAGACAAGGATGCATCGCAAAGCAGCCGAAGCGGCAATGCTCCTCCGAAAGCAAGCGGCCCGCGACTTGTTCGTGGAGGTTGACGTTCTCCTTAAGCTCTACAACCTATCGACGACGCGTCAACAACAAGCATATGCGTCAGGAAACGTAGACCTAGCCTCTCGCTACGTTCTTGCACTTGCGGGACCGACAGAGCTAGTTCAGCGCATTGAACGTGTCGGCCCTGAACTTGAGAACGAGATTAGTGCTCGAAAAGCGGCTGCGTCTTCTGCCGCCGACTGGGAAAGCTATGCGTCGTTTGAGATTGAACTCAGGGAAGGCTTCATCAAAATGAGGGCGCAAGTGAAAGAGTACACGACAACGCTTACAAAGTTGAATGTGGAAGTGGACGCCGCTCGCAGTGTATGAATTCACATTACAAGCTCAATACGTGAGCAAATCAACCTCTGATGCACCTGTCACCCGCCTAACTCGGCGTTCAACTGGACATCAACGTGCTGCGCACGTTGCTGCCAGTTAACTGGGGCGTTAGGCCACACCAAACAACCGACATGGCAATTCGTTAGGCGCCTGAACCGGCACAGTCCGCTCTCCACAGATCCCATGACCCTACATCCTCTCCTTGCATTTGCTGCGGCCTTCTCATTCGCCATCCAGAGCGCATTCGCTCAGCAGTACTCACCCGCGACTCCGGAAGCCGGTCTAGCGAAGGAAGTCAGAGAGGCGGAGCGTCTAGCTCAAGCCCTTCGAGCGTCGGCGGACAAAGTTGACAAGAACTTTTGGATCGGAACGATGTTCAATGAAGTCGACATGCACGAGCACACTTGCTACTCGCTCGGCATGCTGCTCGGTCTAGAAGCCAACGTCCGTCACCTGCGTTTCGAACGAAGGTCGCCCGCTGCTACGACATCCGATGAAGCCCACGAGCTTCGTGTCAAAGCTCAGTCCCTGGACAATTTTGTGTCGGCCGTCAACGCGTCGCTGAAGGAGTCAAGCGAGACGCGTAGCATCGCATGGAACCTTGACTGTTCCGGCAAGTATGGCGTCGCACTTCAGCAGAAAGGTGAATCAACTTTCTATGAGATCACTAACGAAGGGCGGGGATTGAAGATATTGGGCGGAATTGAGGCTGGCTTCACTTCAAAGCTTAGCGCGATCTTGGCGCGAGCCCCCAAGATCGAGTTTGTAGCCCTCGGCAGCGGCGGAGGCTCGGTGGCTGAAGCGATCAAATCCGGGAGACTCATTCGCTCGAAAGGCTTGGCCACCACGATTTGGAACAATTGCTATTCCGCCTGTCCTCTGGTTTTTCTTGGTGGTGTTGAGCGAAACGTTCACTCCCCATACCCTTCATTTGGGTTTCACCAAATATCGACGCCTGCCGGCGCTATCCCTAGGACTTCGCCCGTCTACGCTCACGTGGCCGACTACATACGCGAAATGGGTGCGAATGATCAGTTCGTTCTGGCCGCAATGCTGCGCGCCACACCGGCGCAGATGAACATGGTCAATGGTGCAGACGTTCAGCTTTGCCAGGCACGAATAGCAACGTGGATTCAAAGAGCTTGCGAAGCAGACCGGCGAGCAAGATGAGCCAACACAAACGCCTAAACAGGCCCCAATGACGCCACATCAACTGCACGAATTCCTCACAAGCTCACTGGGCCTGGTGCCCGAGCCTGTTGCCAACCTTGTGTCCAGGACCTATTTCTATCAGCGGGTCGAATGGCACCCCAGACACAGCACCCGCGTCTTTCGCGTGATCTATGACGCCAAGGGCGAGGTGGGCCGAATCCAGCTGTGCGCCTCGTCGGACAACAACAACACGGCCCTGGTTTCACCGCCCTTTGACGAAACGAACTTGGCCCAACTCGCGCATGCGGAAATCGGCAAGGTCGAAGACCGGCTCAAAGCGCGTGCGAGCGAATCCATCTAGGGCGCCCAACCCTTCACCTGCTCATCGAGATTGAACAGACCTGGCCTGATGGCGGATGCCATGGCCGTTGGCGGCCAGCGCAGGGTGGTCTAGGATGGGAGGCTCGAACCCATCATTCACACGGAGAGGACACACCATGCTTGAATTGCGCCCGAATTGCGAGTGCTGCGACCGCGACCTGCGGCCCGAGTCTGAGCTTGCGCGCATTTGCTCCTTCGAATGCACCTTCTGCGCCGAATGCGCACAAGAGAAGCTGTCGGGGCAATGTCCCAACTGTGGCGGTGAGCTGGTCGCCCGGCCCCGCCGGCCGCTCTCCAAACTCGCGCGGTATCCGGCCTCTACAGAACGCGTGCTGAAGCCACAAGGCTGCAGCGAGCCAGCACGGCCCTGAACCACGGGCACATCAAAGCGAGATTCCCATGACCATCGAACTGAGCAAAGAAGCCCGCACACAGGCCATCGCATCCATCGAGCGCTACTTCCGCGAGAACATGGAAGAGCCGATCGGCAACATCGCCGCAGGTGGCCTCCTGGGCTTCTTCCTGGAAGAGCTCGGGCCCAGCATCTACAACCAGGGCGTGGCCGATGCGCAGGAGCGGCTTCAAGAAAGGGTCGCCGAACTGGACATCGAAGTCCACGAGGACGAGTTCCAGTACTGGTCCAAGCGTGAGCGCCCTGTCAAAGCACGGAAGTAGCGCCTGCCCAGATTGCCCATGCGCATTCTGCTCACGGCCCCTCTTCATATGGAGCGCACCCATGAAACCAGATTTCGACGCCGCGCTGCAGGCGCACTTCCAGGCAATCGCGAACAGGGACCTCGCCGCATTCAAGGCGAACCTGACGAAGGGCGATACGCTGTACACCATCGTGCAGAACGGCCATGCCTTCACGAGCCCGGCTGAAGCCATCGCATTGCATGAGGCGTGGTTCAAGGATCCCGACTGGATCTGGGAAGGCGAGGTGGTCCACAAGGTAGTGGGCAATGATTTGGCCATGGCCCTGGTGCGATACCACTATCGGCCCAAGCCGGAAGACACGCCTGTCGCCACCTGGCTCACCTATGTCTTCCAGCTGCAAGATGGGGCATGGCGGATCGTGCATGACCAGAACACGGCGCTGGACTTCCCGGCATTCGCCCGCATGGCGGGCATGGAGGCCGCTCACCAAGATCAGTGAGGAGATGGACTCAAGGCCAAACTTCAGCGAGCCCCCCGCCCCGGCCAAGCCGACCCAGCTGCGCAAGGACATCTGGCTCGCGGGCGCATCGGTGGCCGTGCTGGCGGTCTATGCCGCATTGTTTTTCATCCGCCCCAGTGGCGAAGGCTGGGGACGTGGTTGGAACATGGTGGCCTTCCTGATCTACGCCGCGCCGACTTCGCTCCTGGCCGGCGCGCTGGCGGCGTGGCGCAGCGGCAAGGTGGCAGGCCAAGCTCAAACGATGGCCAGGCTGGTGACCACGGCCGGCCTGCTCTTTCCGCTGATTTGCGCCGTCGTGATCAAGGCCAAGGCCTGAGCGAGGCGGCAGGCCATTTGCCATGAAGCGCTACCGCAACCTGGCCGGCAGCTCAGGCGTCAGTGCCTACGCCCTGCAGCCTGGCGCGATCATCGTGCGCTTCCAAGGAGGCGACACTTACGAATACACCGATGCGAGTGCAGGTGCCGCGGCCATTGCGCAGATGCAGCGCCTGGCCAGCGAAGGCCGCGGGCTGAGCACCTTCATTGCTCGGCACAAGCCCCCTTTCTCCCGCAAGCTACCGTGAACCTCCGAAAGGCGGCAAGGCGCGGCACAATGGCGTACCCGCAGCCAATGACGGGCCACCAAACCGTCAGCCAGAGCAGACAGGAGTGCCATGACCATCGAAACCGAAGACGACGTCCTCGCCCTGCAGCGCATCGGCCAGATCGTGGCCAGCGTGCTTCAGGAGATGCTGGCCGCAGCGGAACCTGGCATGACCACACGTGAGCTGGATGCCCTCGGAGAGGATTTGCTGAATCGGCATGGCGCCCGTTCGGCCCCCCGCCTCACGTACGATTTCCCCGGCGCGACCTGCATCAGCATCAACGAAGAGGCGGCGCATGGCATCCCTGGTAACCGTGTGATCCGGGCGGGCGATGTGTTGAACATCGACGTGTCGGCCGAACTGGATGGCTATTTCGCTGACACCGGTGGCACGACCGTCGTACCGCCCAACAACCCGCAGAAGACCCGTCTGTGCCACGCCACACGAACCGCGCTGGCGCTGGCCATGAAACAGGCCCGCGCGGGTCAGCCCATCAATGGCATCGGTGCGGCCATCCAGCGCACCGCACGGGCCTACGGCTTCAAGGTCATCGAGAACCTGGGCAGCCATGGGGTGGGTCGCGCCCTCCACGAAGCGCCCGAGCACATCCCGGGCTACTTCGACCCCCATGACAAGCGGATCTTGCAAGAAGGCATGGTGATCACCATCGAGCCCTTCCTGTCGACCAAGAGCCGCCTGGTGAGCGAAGCTGCCGATGGCTGGACCCTGGTGGGTGCGCGCGGCAATTTATCGGCGCAGTATGAGCACACCATGATCATCACCAAAGGTGATCCGATCGTCGTCACACAAGCCGGTGCGCGCCCATGAGCAGGCGCGCCTTCCAGATCATCGTCGGCGCGCTGGGGCTGCTGTTTGCGCTGTTCTTCGCCGTGGTGGTGCTGCCTCCGCTGGGCGCTGACCCGGACGTGCTCGGCGCATTCGCGGCCGGTTTCGTGAATCCGTATGCCGCGGGCTACGCCACGGATGCGATCATGTGCTGGTGCGTGCTGGCGACCTGGGTTGTCTACGAGGCCAAGACCCAAGGCATCCGGCATGGCTGGATCGCGGTGGTGCTGGGCCTGGTGCCCGGTGTCGCGACGGGCTTTGCGTTTTACCTGTTGCTTCGCCTGCGCCATGCGCGCGGCGACAGCGGCGCATGAGATGGAGCCGCTCAAAGCGAACCTTCAGGAGAGTCGATGTCCAGACTGGATGAGGATGAGAGCAGCCCTGTGCTGTGCCTGGTGTTGGCCGTGGCGCTGTTTGCGCTGGCGTGGTGGCTGTACACCGTAATTGGCCGCTACGAAGCCTCCGGGGAGGCCCTCCGGATGCACCGCATGGCCGGCCTGCTCTACCAGACCGCAGGCAAGTGGGGCGCCGTGGGGGCGCCCGCCCTCATCGGCGCCTTCTTCCTGGCGCTGAGCATTCGAAACTGGCGCAGGTCCTGAACTGAGGGCCTTGCCGCGGTTCAAGCCGGCATCAGGAAGTCACGGCTGATGCCATAGCCCAGGTCGCCCACGCGGTCGAGGAACTGCGTGAGGTAGGCATGCAGGCCCGTGGCCACGATCTCGTCGATGCGGCTGAACTGCAGGTCAGCCCGCAGGCGGCCCGCGCGGCGCAGGGTCTCGTGGCTGTGGTCATTGGCCACGGCGCTCAGGTTGGTGACGACCTCGTTCATGCAGAACACCAGCGAACGCGGCATCTCCGCGCGCACGATCAGCAACTCGGCCACCTTCTCGGGCCGGATCACATTGCGGTAGACCTTGCGGTAGATCTCGAAGGCCGAGACACTGCGCAGCACGGCCGACCAGTGGTAGAAGTCGACTTCCTTGCCTTCGTTGCCCAGGCCCGATCCGAAGAACTCGGTGTTGCGCGCGTGGAACTTCACGTCCAGCAGCCTGGCCGTGTTGTCGGCCCGCTCCAGGAAGGTGCCGATGCGCTGGAAGTGGAAAGACTCGTCCTGCAGCATCGTGCCCAGCGTGACGCCGCGCGAGAGATGCGAGCGGAACTTGACCCACTCGAAGAGTTCGGCCGGGTCTTTTTCCAGGGCGCCGCTTTTGACCAGGCGGTTGTACTCCAGCCAGGTCTGGTTCATGGTCTCCCAGACTTCTGTCGTGAGGGCGCCGCGCACGGCGCGGGCGTTCTCGCGCGCGGCGCGCAGGCAGCTCAGGATGCTCGACGGGTTGTTGGGGTCGGTCACCATGAAGGCCATCACATCGCGGGGCGTGATCTCGTCGTACTTGGCCAGGTACTCGCGGCTCAGCTCACTGATGCCGAGCAGACCGCGCCATCCGGCGATCGCCGATTCGCTCGACTGGGGCAGCAAGGAGGTCTGGTAGTTGACGTCAAGCAGGCGGGCGGTGTTTTCCGCGCGTTCCATGTAGCGAGCCATCCAGAAGAGGTGGTCGGCGGTGCGCGACAGCATGGGCTTGGTCTCCAGACGGTGTTCGTTCAAGTGGGAGGGCAGGTGATGGTCTATGCGTTCGATCAGCATGCTGGGCCTCCGTTGAATCTGTGGTGTGCGATAAGGTGCTGCGGGTGCAAGGGCTGTCAGGTCTCCAGCACCCAGGTGTCTTTGGTGCCGCCGCCCTGCGAGCTGTTGACGACCAGCGAGCCTTCTTTCAGCGCCACGCGCGTGAGGCCGCCGGGCACCATCTGCACGGTCTTGCCAGACAGCACGAAAGGCCGCAGGTCGATGTGGCGCGGGGCGATGCCGG
>CAYPUS010000161.1:0-5763 GCA_964413815.1 uncultured Aquabacterium sp.
GAGCTTCCTTTGCCACCATGCCTGAAGCCGTTCCCAAGATCCCCCTGTCCGTGCTGGTCGTGATCCACACGCCGGCACTCGAGGTGCTGCTGATCGAGCGCGCCAAACAACCGGGTTTCTGGCAGAGCGTGACCGGCTCGAAAGACCGCGAGGACGAAGCGTGGCGCGAAACCGCCATCCGCGAAGTGCTGGAGGAAACCGGCATCGCCGTCGGCTCGGCGCGCGTGCCACCCGAGGCACTGCAGGACTGGGCATTGGAAAACGTCTACGAGATCTACCCCGTGTGGCGGCACCGCTATGCGCCGGGCGTGACCCACAACACCGAGCGCGTGTTCGGTCTGTGCGTGCCGCGCGACATCCCCGTGACGCTGGCCCCGCGCGAGCACACCCAGTACGCCTGGCTGCCCTGGCGGGAGGCGGCCGACCGTTGTTTTTCGCCCTCGAATGCCGAGGCCATCCTGCAACTGCCGGTGCGGGCCACGGGCGCTCCCCGATAGGCGAAATCCGGCGCCAGCGTGACCGATTGGCCACGGAGCAAGGGAAAGGAGGGGAAAGCCCCCTTTTGATGCCTTTCTCCCGCCAGGCCAGTTGGGGTTATCTTTGTCAGACACGGTCCCAACCACGGCCGTTTTTGCAAAGAGACCCATCGTGCTCAACCCGCTCCAGTCCTCCCTGCTGCCCCCCTCCACGCAGTCATCCAGGTTCCTGCGGGTGGCCACCTACAACATCCACAAGGGCGTGCGCGGCATGGGGCCGACCAAACGCCTGGAAATCCACAACCTGGGCCTGGCCGTCGAGGCCATGGATGCCGACATCGTCTGCCTGCAGGAAGTACGCCGCTTCCACCACAGCGAGGCGCAGCGCTTTTCCAAGACCAACTTCGGCCCGCTGTGCTGGCCCACCCTGCCACAGGCCGAATACCTCGCGCCCGAAGGCTATGAAGTGGCCTACCGGACCAACGCGATCACCAAGCAGGGTGAGCATGGCAACGCGCTGCTGGCGCGCTGGCCGCTGGGCCACATCGGGCACCATGATGTGTCGGACCACCGCTTCGAGCAACGCGGCCTGCTGCACGTGTCGGTGCACTGGCGGCAGGTCGAGGTGCATGTGGTCGTCGTGCACCTGGGCCTGATCCACGCCAGCCGCGTGCGCCAGGCCGAGCGGCTGGCCCAGCTGGTGTCCGAGCAGATCCCCCGCCACGCGCCGGTCGTCATCGCGGGCGACTTCAACGACTGGAACGAGAAGCTCGACCACATCCTGCACGACGTCGGCCTGCACCGCGCAAGCCGGGGCGAGCTCGCGCGCATCGCCACCTTCCCGTCGATCGTGCCGGTGCTGGCGCTGGACCGTGTCTACACGCGCGGCATGCGGTGCCAGTCCGTCATGGTGCCGCGTGGCGGCAGCTGGGCGCGCCTGTCCGATCACCTGCCCCTGGTGGTGGAGTTGGACCTGGCCTCCTGACCGACATGCCTGAGCGCGCCCTGCAGCACGAGGAAGACAACTTCCGGCAACTGGCCTGGTATGCGCAGCGCAAGCCGATGTACACCGGCGGCAACGAGGTGCGCCTGCTGCGCGGTGGCGAGGCGCTCTTTCCAGCCATGGTCGAGCGCATCCACGCCGCGCAGACGTCCATCTGGCTGGCGCTCTACATGGTCTCGCCCCTGGGCCAAAGCGGCCTGGTGCTGCAAGCCCTGATGCGGGCGGCCCGGCGGGGCGTGACGGTGCATGTGGTGGCCGATGGCTTCGGCTCGCGCGATGCGCCCGATGCGCTGTGGAACGACCTGGAATCCGCCGGTGTGCAACTGAGTCTCTACCGCCCGCTGCACCGCCTGTGGGGCCTGCTGGATGCCAGGGCTTGGCGGCGCATGCACATGAAGCTGTGCGTGGTCGACGACGCCCATGCCTTCGTCGGCGGCATCAACCTGATCGACGACCTCTACGACCTCACGCACGGCTGGGTGGATGCGCCCCGCCTGGACTATGCGGTGGCGGTCAGCGGACCGGTGGTGACCCCCATCCTGCACACGACCAAAGCCGTGTGGATGCGCGCCAAGTTCGGCCGCGACTGGCGGGACGAGCTCGGCCAATGGCTGCAGGACAAGCACAAGGTCAAGCGCCTGCGGCATTGGGTGCAGCACACCCGCATGCGTCTGACCCCGCGCGAACAGGGCAAGCTGGCCCATGGCGTCGCGCAGCGCGACCCCATGCGCGCGGCCTTCGTCATGCGCGACAACCTGCGCCAGCGCCGCACCATCGAGCAGGCCGCTTTGCAGGCCATCCGGCAGGCGCGCCACCGCATCGACATCGTCACGCCTTACTTCTATCCCAAGCGGGCGATCCGGCTGGCGCTGCGCACAGCGGCCCAGCGTGGCGTGAAGGTCCGGCTGCTGCTGCAGGGCCGGCTGGATTACCAGGTGGCCGGCCTGGTGGCGCGCGTGCTCTACGATGAGCTGCGCCAGCACGGGGTGCAGATCCACGAATACCAGCCCGCCTTCCTGCATGCCAAGGTGCTGTGCGTGGACGATGAATGGGCCACCGTGGGCTCATCCAACCTGGACCCACTGTCGCTCGTGCTCAACCTGGAGGCCAATCTCATCGTGCGGGACCGCGGCTTCGTGCGCGATCTCTCGGCCGAACTGAGCCGGGATTTCGCAGGCAGCCGGGAAGTGCGCGACGAGGACAGCAGCACGGCCACAGGCTGGCGGCTGCGTCTCAGCCGGGCGCTGGTCAGATGGGCGGCCAAGCTCTACCTGCGCCTGGCCGGCGCCAGTGCCCGGTATTGATGGCCCGTGGCCCAGGGTGATTGCCCGCGGCTCAGGGTGATGGCCCGTGGCTCAGGGTCACGGCCATGCGCCCTCAGCCCGATCGGGTCCAGCGCCAGCAGGCCGTGTAGGCGGGCGCCGGCGGCCACTGTGCGGCATCGGCTGGCAACGGTCGCCCTTGCGCCAGCCAGCGCGCGGTCTGCATCCAGCCGGCATGCGCCACGATCAGACAGGGGCCTGCTTCTGCCCTGGCGCCGGCCAAAGGCCGTGTGCCCGCCACCCGCTCGAACAGATCCGCCAGGGACTCGCCCTGCCCCGGGCGGCCATGCAGGAAGCTGGCGCACCAGGCGTCCACCTCCGCGCGGGCGATGTCATCCCAGGACCGGCCCTCCCAGGCGCCAAAGTCCATTTCCATCAGACCGGGATGGACATGGTGGCGCCAACCCCAGCGGCGCAACTGCCGGCCGACCGCCGCGCAGCGCTGCAAAGGCGATGTGTGGATCACGTGCGGCCAGCCATGGCGCCGCGCCGCCTGACGGATGCGGTGCGCCAGGCGCCGTGCCTTGCGCGGATCGACAGGCAGGTCGGTGCGGCCGATGCAACGGCCTTGCGCGCCGATGGGCTTGGGATGCCGCCAGGCCACGATCTCTTGCACCGCCTTGGCCCTCATGCCGTCATGCCCTCATGCCCCTCATGCAGCGGGATGGACCACCGACAGCCAGGCCAGCAGGCCCATCACCTCGGTGATCTGCTGACTGGCACCCAGCGTGTCGCCGGTGAAGCCGCCCAGGCGGCGGCGAAACCAATGCGCGCACACGAGCGCGCCGATCAGCATGGCCCCGCTCGCCCAGCCGATGGCCCGCAGCAAGGTTCCCGTGGGCCATCCGGCGAACGCGAGCCAGCCCCAAAGCCCCAGCGCCACACCGCATGTGAACAATGACGCCAGCAGCGCGCCGCCCAGGCTGGCCTGCGTGGCCAGCGGCTTGGCCTTTGCGTGCTCGGCATCGCCCCCGTACGGCAGCCAACAGATCAGCCACACAGGCACCAGCCGCGATGCGGCATGACACCAGATCAGGGCCATCATGGTCCAGGCCAGCAGCACCTGGTGGATGCGGCTGGTGTGGGCGCTGCCCATCTCACTGAGCAAGGGCGTGAGGAGCGAGACCAGCACGGCGGCCTTGAGGCCCAGCATCAGCACAAGGGCCAGCGTGCCATAGCTGCCAATGCGCGAATCCTTCATGATCGTCAGCGCGCGCTCGCGGCTGACGGCACCACCCAGCGCATCGCAGGTGTCGGCCAGGCCGTCTTCATGGAAGGCACCGGTCAGCCAGACCGTGAAGGCCATGCTCAGCACAACGGCCACCACAGGTGGCCACCATGCCGCGGCGGCGGCCAGCACCAGCGCCCCGCACAGCCCGATCAAGGCACCCACCACGGGGTAATAACGCGCGCAGGTCTGCAGCCACACGGGCTCATAGCCCACCCATGCAGGGATGGGCACGCGGGTGAGGAACTGCAGCGCGATCAGCAGCAGCCGGATCTCCTGCGCGAGCCAGCGCATCATGCGGCCTCGCCTTGTGGGGCCTCGCCTTGTCGGGCCTCGCCCTGCGCATCCATCGCATCCGCGGTGTCCACGCCGGCCGAAGCAAAACTGGCCATTTCCTCCAGGATGAGACAGGCCGACACCAGCAGCGGCCAGGCCAGGGCCGCGCCAGAGCCTTCTCCCAGCCGCAACTGCAGTTGCAGCAAGGGGGTGGCCCCCAGATGCTGGAGCATGCGTGCATGCCCCGCTTCATCGGACTGGTGGGCGAACACACAGCGCTGCAGCACGTGGGGCTGCAAGGCGGCCGCCACCAGCACCGCACTGGAGGCGATGAAGCCATCGACCACGATGAGCCGGCGCGCCTGAGCGGCTTCCAGTACGGCGCCCACCATCATCGCGATCTCGAAGCCGCCGAAAGCCGCGAGCGCGTCCAGCGGCGTGCTTGCATCGGCATGCCGTGCGAGCACCGCCCCCAGCACCGCGATCTTGCGCTCCAGGCCCGCATCGTCCAGGCCCGTGCCACGCCCCACGCAAGAGGCGATCGGCGTGCCCGTCAGGCGCGACAGCAGCAAGGCCGCACTCGATGTGTTGCCGATGCCCATCTCACCAAAGAGCACGGCATTGCCGGGCAGACCGCGCACCACCTCCCGGCCGTGCGTCAGCGCCTGCGCGCATTGCGCCTGCGTCATCGCGCGGGTCAGCAAGGCATCGGCAGTGCCATGGGCGATCTTGCGGATCTGCAAGCCCGCCTGCAGCGCAAAGTCGTGGCACACGCCGGCATCCACCACCGTCACGGCCAGCCCATGCTGGCGCGCCAGCACATTCACCGCCGCGCCGCCCGCCAGGAAGTTGCCCACCATCTGCCAGGTCACATCCTTCGGATAGGCCGACACGCCGCGATCGGCCAGGCCATGGTCACCTGCGAAGACGACCATCTGCGGCGCTTGCAGCATGGGGCGATCGGTGCCCAGCACCATGCCGATGCGCAAGGCCAGGGCCTCGATCTGCCCCAAGGCGCCCAGGGGTTTGGTCTTGCCATCCAGACGCTGCTGCAAGCTGTGCTGCAAAGCCGCATCGTGCAGGTCTTCGATCAAAGGAATGGCGGCCAAAGCCATTGGCGCGCGCAACTCGGATGCCTTCATGCCACGCCTCAATCTTCGATGCCGCGCTGAGCGGGCACACCGGCATCGAAGTGATGCTTGACCAGGCGCATCTCGGTCACCGTGTCGGCGATGTCTACCAACTCCTGGGGCGCGCCGCGCCCGGTCAGCACGACGTTGACATGCCCGGGGCGTGCCCGCAGCACCCTCAGCACCTCCGGCAGATCCAGCCAGCCATAGCGCAAGGGATAGGTGACCTCGTCGAGCACGATCAGGAAGTGTTCGCCCGCCGAGATGGCCGCTGCCGCACGCGCCCAGCCCTCGCGGGCCAGCTGCGCCGAATGCTCAAGGTCCTTGC
>CAYPUS010000161.1:5773-7355 GCA_964413815.1 uncultured Aquabacterium sp.
CTCTTCCAGCTGAAGCCGTCGCCCAATCCTTCGATGGGCACGCCGAGCTGTTCGAACACCCGGTGCTCGCCGAAGCGCGCCGAGGGCACCTTCATGAACTGGTAGATCTTCACGGCCTTGCCGCGCCCATGCGCGCGCAAGGCCAGACCGAAGGCGGCCGTGCTCTTGCCTTTGCCGTCGCCGGTGTGAATGAAGAGGAGGCCACGGCGCGGGCCTTCGGGCTTCTCGGGCTGGTCGAGGGGGGGCTGTTCGATGTCCATGGAAAGTCAGCGGGGATGATGTGAGTTGAATTGAACCATGCCGCGGGCAGCTCAGTCTGGTGCCGGATCGCCCCGGCCTGTGCGGGGCAAGGCGACCCATTGCTCGCCCACCGCATGCACCTGAACACGCCCGCCAAACACCTCGCTCAGCGCCGCGTGGGATGCCGCATCTTGCGTGGGTCCGTGGTGCCGGATGCGGCCCTCGGCCATGACGATCAGCGCATCGGCGTGCAAGGCCACATTGAGTTCGTGCAGCACGCTGATCACCGCCACACCTTGGGCCACCTGCGCCCGCACGATGTCCAGCCAGTCGGCCTGGTGGGGCGGATCCAGGTGGGTCAGGGGTTCGTCCATCAGCATCACGCGGGCGCGCACCGCCAAGGCCCGGGCCAGCAGCACGCGCTGGCGCTCGCCGCCCGACAGCTGCCCCATGGGGCGCTGGCGCCAGGCCCAGCATTGGGTCTGCCGCATGGCCTGCTCGACCGCGGCATGGTCGGCCGCCGAGGGCGCGGCCAGCCAGGGTTGGTGAGGCAGGCGGCCCAGCATCACCACATCGCCCGCACGCAGATCGTCCGCGCCGGCTTCACCCTGCCCGAGCCAGGCCAGGGTTCGGGCGCGCGCCTTCGATGGCCATTCGCCCAGCGGGCGGCCCATCAGTTCCACACGACCTTCGCAAGCCTGCAGCCCGGCCAAGGCGCGCAGCAGCGTGGACTTGCCCGCGCCATTGGGACCGATGATGGCCGTCCACTGTCCTTGCGGCACCGCGAGCCCCATGGGATGCAGGATGCGCTGCCCCGCCATCGACAGGCCATGCAGTTCGGCGCGCAGGGCCGGCTCGGCGCCCCGCCCAGATCCCGGCGCGCCCGCTTGAGATGGCATTCGGCCGTTCATGCCACGTTCACCCTGTGCATGCGCCACAGCAGGTAGCTGCCACCCAGCACGGCCGTCAGCACGCCCACGGGCAGCTCTTGCGGCGCCATCACCCAGCGCGACAGCACATCCGCGGCCAGCAACAGCAAGCCACCGACCAGGGTGGACAGCAGCAGCAAGGGGCCATGCGTGACCTGCGCCCGGCTGCGCACCAGATGCGGCGCCACCAGGCCGACGAAGGCGATCATACCGGCCTGGGCCACCGCCGCGCCCGTGGCCAGTGCCAGCGTGCCCACCAGCAGCGCACGCACGCCGCCCAGCTTCACGCCCAGGCTCAGCGCCGCCGCATCGCCCAGGCTCAGCGCGTCGAGCGCGCGGCTGCTCGCCCAGGCGACCACCAGACAGGCCGGCAGCACCGCGCCGAGGATGGCCACGCCATCCCAGCCCAGAAA
>CAYPUS010000162.1:0-7346 GCA_964413815.1 uncultured Aquabacterium sp.
CCCTGGTGGCTGGCGATCAGCGTGATGGTGCCGTTCTCGGGCTTGCCCTTGGCCAGCCGTTCGGCCGGCAGCTCGATGCCGTGGTCGCAGCTGTTGCGCACCAGGTGGGTGAGCGGATCGGTGATCTTCTCGACCAGGCCCTTGTCCAGTTCGGTGGCTTCACCCTGGGTGACCAGCTCCACTTTCTTGCCCAGCTTGTTGGCCAGGTCGCGCAGCATGCGCGGGAAGCGGCTGAACACCGTCGACATCGGAATCATCCGGATCGACATCACGGCTTCCTGCAGGTCGCGTGTGTTGCGGTCCAGATCGGTCAGGCCCGTCACCAGTTGCTGGTAGACGACCGGGTCCAGGCCACGGCTGTTCTGCGCCAGCATGGCCTGCGTGATCACGAGTTCGCCCACCAGGTTGATGAGCTGGTCGACCTTCTCGACGGAGACGCGGATGGTCGACGCCTCGAGCGCGGCGGCGGGCTTGTCTGCCTTGGCCGCAGGCTTGGCTGCAGCAGCGGGCTTGGCGGCCGGCTCGGCCTGCGCCGATGGGGCCGGCGCAACAGCCTGGCTGGGCTCCGCGGGATTGACGGCCGGTGCGCCCGGCGCGTCGTTGAAGAAGCCGTAGCCGTTGTCGGCGGCCGGGGCCGGCGCTGCGGCAGCGGAATCGAAGAAGCCGTAGCCCGGGTCCTTGGCAGCCTCGGGGGCCGCTGACGGGGCACCCCAGGGCAGGAAGCTCACCTGTTCGCGGGCCACATGGAAGGTGAACAAGTCCAGCAGCTCGGACTCGGCCGTGGCGGTGTCGACCTTGAAGCGGCGGATGCCGGCCAGGCCCGTATCGTCAGGCAGGGGCTCGATGGTGCCCAGGCCGGCGATTTCCTTGAACAGATCGACCAGGTTGTCGGCATCGGCCGGGTTGTGCAGGGGGCCCACGCGCATCTCGACCACACGCTGGCCGGTGCTCGCCGCCGCCGCTGCGGCGGGCTGGGGCTCGGCCTGGGCCACCACGGGTGCCTCGGCTTGCGGGGTCGCGGCAGCAGCCACCGGTGCGGCAGCCTGCGCTGGCGCAACGGCTTCGCCCGCCACCATCGCACGGATGTTGGCCAGCAGATCGGTCGTGTCGACCACCTCGCCGCCCGAGCCTTGGTGACGGCCCAGCATCGAGCGCAGCGCATCGCCCGATTGCAGCAGCACGTCCACCATCGGCGGCGTGGGCACGAGTTCATGGCGGCGCAGCTTGTCCAGCAGCGTCTCCATCTGGTGGGTCAGCTCGGCCACGTCGCTGAAACCGAAGGTGGCCGCGCCACCCTTGATCGAATGCGCGCAACGGAAGATGGCATTCATCTCCTCGTCGTCGGCAGCAGCGATGTCCAGCTCCAGCAGCAACTGCTCCATGTTCTCCAGGTTCTCACCGGCCTCTTCGAAGAAGACCTGGTAGAACTGGCTGAGGTCAATGCCAGCGGAAGAGCTGTTGTCGGTGCTTGTTTCTGCCATCTTGGGCTCCTGGGATTCGACGCGTGTTATGCGAATGGGACCGCGTTCAGCGAATCACCTTCTGGATCACTTCGATCAGCTTGTTCGGATCGAAAGGCTTGACCAGCCAGCCCGTGGCGCCCGCGGCGCGGCCGGCCTGCTTCATCTGGTCGCTCGACTCCGTCG
This sequence comes from uncultured Aquabacterium sp., assembly GCA_964413815.1. Classification (GTDB taxonomy): domain Bacteria; phylum Pseudomonadota; class Gammaproteobacteria; order Burkholderiales; family Burkholderiaceae_C; genus Aquabacterium. The sequence continues at coordinate 1,647 of CAYPUS010000162.1, forward strand.
TCAGGATGAGGATCGGTGTCGTCTTGAACTGCGGCGACTCGCGCAGCTTCTTGGTCAGGCTGATGCCGTCCATGCGGGGCATGTTCTGGTCTGTCAGCACCAGATCGAAGCTGCGGCCACCTGCCTTTTCAAAGGCGTCCTGACCGTCGACCGCTTCGACCACGTTGTAGCCGGCGCTCTTGAGGGTGAAGGAAACCATTTGACGCATGGACGCCGAGTCGTCGACGGCAAGGATGGAATGCATGTCGCTCTCCGAGACTTGATTAGATGGCTGTGGACACCGCCGGTATTTCGGCTGATGACAAGGGATCTTTAGAACAACTCGACCGACCCGGCATCGACTTCATCCTGGGTCACGGGGTTGGGTTTCATGGGGGCTTCATCGACCACGGCGGCGCCATCGGGATCGTCGTCCCCCAGGGCGTCGCGGGCGATCTGGTCGGCGCAGTTGCGCAGCCGCTTGTGCGTGTGAGCAATCAACTGGGTCGCCATGTCCTGGAACTGCAGCGCGGTCACCGTCTTGTAGAGGGTCTGGCGGACGGCCTGCAGACTGGGCGTGACCTCATGCCCCTGCTCGATGACATCGCTCAACTGGCCCGCGGTACCGTGAAAGCCTTCCATCAGCACCACGCAGGCATCATCCAGCAAGCGCTGCAGACGTTCGAGGTCGTTGGTGGCCGTCATGAGGTGATCCTGCAGCGCGGCGGCTCGCAGCAGCGACAAAGCGCCGGGCGCGGGATCGACGGGATCGACGTAGCTCATCTTGGCTCCACTCAACCATTGGGAAAACGGAAACGGCGGCCTTCTCAACCGCGTCCACAGGGTGTTGTCGGCCGATCTTGCCCATCCTTGATACCTCCGAGCGATGAGAAATGAGGGCTTTTTCAGTTGTTAGAATTTTTGGCGCCCCATGGCTTTCCTGGAATGCGATGAGGCGGGAAAATTTGGCGTTCATCCACGGACAGAAGGACAGACGTGCCCGAATACCAGCCTGAGCCGTCCGCGGCATCCCGGCCCGTCAAACTGCGTGTGCTCCACCTGGAGGACAACGACGAGGACCATGCCCTGGTGGCGATCCACCTGCGTCGGGGCGGCATCAACGCCGACATCGAACGGGTCGACAACGAACAGGACCTGATCCAGGCGCTGACCCAGGATTGGGACCTGATCCTTTCCGACTACAACCTCCCCGGCTATTCCGGCCTGGCCGCGCTCGACCGGGTCCGCTCGATGGGCAAGCTGGTCCCCTTCATCCTGGTCTCGGGAGAAATCGGCGAAGACATCGCGGTGCAGGCCATGCGCAATGGCGCCAACGACTACCTGCTCAAGAGCAACCTCGCCCGCCTGGCCCCGGCCGCCCTGCTGGCCATCGAGGCCAACCGCACCCGCATCGCCAAGCAGCGCGCCGACCTCGCGCTCAGCCGCTCGCGGCAGCAACTGCGCGAGCTGGCCCAGCATCTGCAAACCAGCATCGAGCAGGAACGCGCCGCCATCGCCCGCGAAATCCACGACGACGTCGGGGGCGGCCTGACGGCCGTCAAGTTCGACCTGGCCTGGATCGCCCGCCACGCCACCTCGCCCGAGATCGCCGAGCGGGTCCAGCAGGCCCTGGATTCCGTGGCCCATGCCCACGAAGCCAGCCAGCGCATCATGCACAACCTGCGTCCGGCCATCCTGGAGCAGGGCCTGATCGCCGCCTTGCAGTGGATGACCGACCGCTTCGGCAAGCGCACCGGCATCGTCGCCACCTTCCGCACCAGCCACGAAAAGCTGCAGCTTGCGCCCGGCGTGCCCCTGGTGGCTTACCGCTTTGCCCAGGAAGCGCTCACGAATGTCTCCAAACACGCACACGCCAGCAGGGTCTCGGTCGATCTCTCGCTGGCCGGAGGCGTCCTGTCCGTCGAAGTGACAGACAATGGCAAAGGCCTCAGTGCCGAGGATCTGGCCAAGGCCCGCTCCTTCGGCATCCGTGGCCTGCATGAGCGCGCAGAGACAGTGGGCGGCTGGGTGGACATCAGCAGCAACCCCGAGGGCACCACACTCATCCTGTCCGTGCCGCTGTCAGGCCCGGACAATGGCTTCATCGAACGCCTGCTGCCCGATTTCACCGACACGACCAGCGGCGATTCGGATCCTGATGACCCCACGGTCTGGGGCTGAGCACCAGACCACACCGAGCGTGTAGACACCATGATCAAAGTGATTCTGTGCGACGACCATGCGCTGATCCGACGCGGCATCCGCGACACGCTGGCCGATGCCGATGACATCGACGTGGTCGGTGAGGCCAGCGACTACGGGGAGCTGCGCACCCTGCTGCGCGACAAGAGCTGCGACGTGCTCGTGCTGGACATCAATCTGCCAGGGCGCAGCGGCCTGGACGTGCTCCATGTGCTCAAGGAAGAAGGCAGCACACTGAAGGTGCTGGTCGTCTCGATGTACCCCGAAGACCAGTACGCCATGCGGGCCTTGAAGGCCGGCGCCTCGGGCTACCTCAACAAGGGCAGCGATGCCGCCCAGATCGTGGCCGCCGTGCGCACGGTCTCGCAAGGCAAGAAATACGTGACGCCCGAGATGGCGCAGATGCTGGTGGACAACCTCACCACGCCCGCGCAGGAAGATGCCCACCAAAAGCTCTCCGACCGCGAACTGCAGACCTTGGTGATGATCGCCTCCGGCAAGCGCCTGTCCGACATCGCCGAACAGCTGCTGCTGAGCCCCAAGACGGTCAGCGTCTACCGGGCCCGCGTGCTCGAGAAACTCGGGCTGACCAACAACTCCGAACTGACTGTCTACGCCATCCGCAACGGGCTGGTCTGAGCGTCGACCCTGGCCCCGCTTGCCCCCCATCACCGTTGCCATGCAACGGGGTGTTTCGTTGCTTGACGCCTGCCATGTGCCTGCCTATCGTCTGCTCCTGCTGAGCAGTCCCCTTGAACACCCCGCATAGGAGCCACGCACATGAAATCCCTCAACGCGCAACAGATCGAAGCTGTCGCAGGCGCCCGCAAGCCGCCCGTGACCACACTGGCCATCGGGGAAGAGGGCGGCACCGCCACCACCTTGGCCATCGGCGAAGAAGGCGGCTGCTTCACCACCTTGCGCCTCGGCGAGGAAGGCCCGATCTTCACCACGCTGGCTCTGGGTGAAGAAGGCGGCGATGCCGCAGCCGCGGGCGGCACCAGCGCACTGGGCTCCTTCTGATTGACGCCCTCTTAGCGGGGTGCCCCCGCCTGACTCACCCCTAGTTCTTGGTGCACGACAAGGTGCCCGCCTTGACGCGCTATCTCGCCAAACCTACCTTTGGCACGGCCCGGCGATCCTGCCGGGTCTGCTTCAAAGGAGATAGCCATCATGCAAGAACTCGATCAACGCCAAGCCGAAGACATCAGCGGCGGCATCGCCAAGCGACCCCCCGTGACCACCATGGCGGTGGGCGAAGAAGGCACCACCTTCACTTTCTCGGAAGACATGACCACCCTCGCCCTTGGCGAGGAAGGCTGCATCCCGCCCAGGATCCCTGTGATCAGCAGCGCACTGGGCAGCTTCTGAACCAGCCGAGGAGCCCATCTTGTTGATGATCGCAGGGGGACTGCATGACCCCAATTTGCAGGCACTGGCCGATGCCGCCCAGCGGCTCGGCATCGACTGGCTGGACTGGCGCTTTCCGAAAGACGCCAGCCCGCCCTGCCATTGGGAGCTGGACCTCGACACCTGCCCACCCTGGGGCCCTGGGCCCCTGCCGACCGGCGCATTCATCCGGCAGGATGTCTTCTTCTCTCTCGCCGATCCACGCCCGGAAGTGGCGCAGCGCGCGCTTGGCTGGTTCACGGCCGCACAGGGCTGGCTGTTGTCCAACCCGGGCGTGCGCACCTTCAACGCCGACATGTCGCCCGTGGCGCTCAACAAGCCGGCTGCACTGCTGCGTGCCCGCCACTGGGGGCTCACCATCCCGCGCACCTGGGTGAGCAACGACACCACCCGCATGCGCGAGCAGATGGCACGCCAACCCAGCATCGCCAAGCCGGTTGCCGGCGGCGGCTACTGCCAGACGCTGGAAGACGCCCTCGCCCATGTGATGGCCGAGCATGCCGCGATGCCCGCCTTGATCCAGCCCAGACTGGCCGCCGCAGAGATGCGCGTGTTCGTGATCGGCAACGATGCGCACGCCTTTCGCGTCAGCAGCCCTTCGCTCGATTACCGCGAACATCAGGACGCCACCCTCGAATACGTGCCTGTGCCCGATCAGCTTGCCGCCCTGCGCCGCCTGATGGCCGACCTGCGCATGGATTTCGGTGCGGCCGATCTGAAGACCGACCCGGTGACCGGCGAACTGGTGTTCCTGGAGCTGAACACCTCACCCATGTTCGCGCGCTTCGACCAGGTCAGCGAAGGCGCGCTCACGGTCAGCATGATCCGACATCTGACGGGCACGTGATGGGCAAGTGAAGGGCGCCGCCGCGCCCCGCCTCTTCAATCCGTGGGCGTCAGCTTCGCCACGCTGAGCATCAGCCACTTCGTGCCATGCCGGCCGAAGTTGACCTGCACCCGGGCATCCTGGCCAGAACCTTCCAGCGTCAGCACCACGCCTTCGCCGAACTTGTTGTGGAAGACACCCTGGCCCACGTGCAAACCGCCTTCGGTCTTGGCCTGCGCCATGCGGGCCGGCAGCGGCGCGGTGAGGTCCTTGAAATCATCCTCGCGCTTGCTGTTGCCATAAGCCTGGCCGCCATAACCACCCCGGCTGCCACCGGCACCCCCATGGCCACCTGCACCGCCTGAGCGGTAAGGCTGGGCACCCGCGCCCACCAACGAGCCCATGCCGCGCCCGCTGGACCAGGCATCCTGGTAGGCCTTGCCGAAACCCGAGCCGAAGCCCTGGTTGCGCGGTGTCAGCCACTTGAGCGAGGCCTCCGGCAGCTCATCGAGGAAGCGGCTCTTGATGTTGTAGCGGGTCTGGCCATGCAGCATGCGCGTCTGGCTGAAGCTGATGTGCAGGCGCTGGCGCGCACGCGTGATCGCCACATACATCAGACGCCGCTCTTCCTCCAGCCCATCGGTCGAGTTCGCCGAGTTCTCATGCGGGAAGAGGCCTTCCTCCAGCCCGCTCAAGAACACGTTGTTGAACTCCAGGCCCTTGGCCGCGTGGATGGTCATCAGCTGCACGGCATCCTGACCGGCCTGCGCCTGGTTGTCACCGGCCTCCAGCGAGGCATGCGTGAGAAAGGCCAGCAACGGTGAAATGATCTCGCCCGTCTCCGCATCCGGCAAGGTGTCGACCCGTGCCACGGCCGCGGGCAAGCCCTCTGCGATGGTGCCAGCCGCCTCGTCCACGGGCAGCGCCACGGCGTCCTTGCCGAAGCCCTCCTGGGTGACAAAGGCTTCGGCCGCGTTCACCAGTTCGGCCAGGTTCTCCAGCCGCTCCTGACCTTCCTTTTCGGCGCGGTAGAAATCGGCCAGACCGGATGCCTCGACCACGTGCTCGATGATCTGCCGCAAGGTCAGGCCACGCGTGGCATCCCGCATGGCATCGATCAGGGCCACGAAGCCCTGCAGGTTCGCACCGGTCTTGCCGGGCACGGCGGTCACGCTCTGAGACAGGCTGCGCCCCGTGCTGCGCGCGGCGTCCACGCTGGCCAATGCCTGGAACGCGCCGCTGGATGTGTGGGGCCGCTACGTCGAACCGGTGCAGGAGGCAGC
>CAYPUS010000163.1:0-7317 GCA_964413815.1 uncultured Aquabacterium sp.
TGCGTTGATCGAAAAGCGGCGCGCGGCGGGCGATGTCTCGGAGCTCGATGTCAGCCGCGCGCGCACCGATGTGGCGACCACGCGCGCGGAGCTGCAGGGGCAGCAAGGTGCGCGGGCCAGGGCCGAGCACGGCCTGGCCCTGCTCCTGGGCAAGATCCCGGCCGCCTTCGATTTCGCACCGCAGCCGCTGCCTGCCGATGTGCTGGTGCCCCATGTACCGGCCGGTCTGCCCTCGACGCTGCTGGAGCGGCGTCCCGATGTCGCCTCGGCCCAAGCGCGCATGGCCGCGGCGACGGCCCGCATCGGGCAGGCACGTTCGGCCTTGTTCCCTGCCCTGGTGCTCACGGCGCAAGGGGGCGGCGCCTCGTATGAGCTGGAGGACCTGTTCAAGCGCGGCGCCCGCGAGTGGCTGGTGAGCGCGGTGTTCTCGCTGCCGCTGATCGATGGCGGACGCAACCGCGCGGCGATCACGCGTGCGGAGGCCGCGCTGGAGGAGGCCGTGGCCGACTATCGTCAGTCGGTGCTGGGTGCCTTTGGCGATGTGGAAGGGCAGCTGTCGAGCCTGGGCGCGGTCCGGGGCCAGGCAGAGTCGCTGGCCGAAGCGGTGGTCGCGGCGCGCCGTGCAGCCGACTTGGCCGACAAGCGTTACCGCGCCGGAGAAGACAGCTACCTGACCTTGATGGACGCGCAGCGCAGCCTGCTGGCCATCGAGCGGCAGGCGGTGCAACTGCGGGGCGCCTGGGCCAATGCCACGGTGGGGCTGGTGCGGGCGCTGGGCGGCTCATGGGCGCCTGCGGAGTCTGCGGGGTCCGCTGAACCCACGACCCAGCCTGTCAGCAGTTCGGCTTTGCCGACGAAGCCTCAAGGCTGAAGACGTCTGAGCCTGGACCGGGCGTCATGCCCCGGTCCGGGCGCTTGCTTGCGCCTGCTTGTGCTTGCAGGGGCCAGCGCCACGCCTCACCAGGCCAGTTCGGCCGCATACCCTGTCATCTCCAGGTAGCCGGCGCCCATCACGCGTCCATCCGCGTCCAGCAGATCGCTCAGGCCTTCCCAGAACACATCGCCGATCTCGTTGCCCCCATCGACTTCCTGCTCCGGCATCCGCGCCCTGAGCTCATAACGCGTGCGCCCCAGCTCGATCTGCCAGGACACCGGATACTGCGCCCCGCTGGCCGGACTGCGCCACAGCTTGCCGGGCGTCATCTTCACGTCCTCGCTGCGGAAGACCTGATCGGCCCGCCCCGGCCTGCGCACAGCCGCTCCGGCGAAAGCCGCCGTGCCATCCGAGCGCCGCATGCGAAAGACCACCAGCGCGCCCCCGTCGACGAGGTTCATGCACATCCAGTCCGAACCCACCGCATCGGGCGACAGCATGCGCCGCCCCCAACCATGGTCCAGCCATGCACGGCCTTTGACCGCACGGCGCTCGCCCTGCAGGCCGACATGGCCTTCCACCAACAGCTGCACCATCGAGTAATAGCGCGTCGGATAACCGAGCAAGGGATCGCGGTGCAGCACGCCACCTTCCCCATGCTGCAAAGGCGGCTGGGCTTGCACGCCGCGCACATCCAGCTGGAAATCCTTGGCGACGATGCGCCCCACAAAGCCGCTGCCCTGCCCCGCGCTTTCGCGCCGCAGCGACCAATCGTGCAGGACCACGTTCATGTCGTCCTGCGACATCTCCGCCAAACCGAAGCCCAGCCTTGCCACGCGCTGGTCATGCCAATGCATGCCCTTGTCCAGATCGCTCAGCGAGGCGCGCGCGGCCACCACATGCCGCGGCGCAAAGCGGCTTCGGCTGTCCGCGGCCGACTCCACCTGCGAGCGGATGAAGGCCAGGTGAAAGCCCATCGCCCCCTTGCCTGCAGCGGGCTGCAATTCGCCCTTGAGGCTCCACCACTCCACCCGGCTGTCCAGATGGGCCGCATGATCGCGTGGCAGCCTCAGCGGCTCGACCGGCTCCCGGTCACCCGACAACAAGGGCGGCGGCAACAGCACGCCGTCCGGGCGCGCCTTGGACTGGGCCCACGCCGGCAAGCCGACCAGCGCCCCGGCGCCCAGCATCAAAGGGCCTGCGCCCCATGCAGCCAGAACCTGCCGGCGGCGCGGCATCACGATGGTGGATGGTCGCTTGTGCTTCACCGGTCTTCCTTCACCAGTCTTCCTTCACCGCCTTGACGGGATCCTGTCCCACCGCCGCGCGCCCGGCCGCCCAGGCCGCCACGGTGCCGGCCAGCACCATGCCGCCACACAAGGCGGCCAATCGACCCCACGGCAGGCGCATGTCCATCGTCCAATGGAAACTCTGCGGGTTGACCACGTGCACGAGGATGAAGCTCACCACGATGCCCAGCGCCAGCCCCAGCACCGCGCCAACCGCCGTCAGCGCCGCGCCCTCGCCGGCGAGCACCTGCCGCATCTGCTTGTGCGTCAGGCCCAGGTGCGACAAGAGACCGAACTCCTTGCGCCGTGCCAGCACCTGCGCGGAAAAACTCGCCGACACGCCGAACAGGCCGATGCCCATGGCCACGGCTTGCAGCCAATAGGCCACCGCGAAACTGCGGTCGAAGATCTGCAAGGTGGATTCGCGGATGTCACCCGGTTCGCTGAAACTCAGCAGGCCGCCATCCAGGCCTCGCCGCTCCGCCGCGGATCGTATGCCTTCCTGCACCTGGCTCACCGTCGCATTCGGGGCAAGAGCCAATGCCATGTCATTGATGCCCTGATCGCCGGTGATGCGCTGGTAGGCACCGATGTCGATGACGATGGCGCCCTGCTGATGCGCGTAGTCGCGCCACACGCCCCTCACATAGGCCGCGGTGGGCGGCTCACCCGCCCGCAAGGGCAGCTCCAGTTCATGGCCCGCTGCCGCGCCGTACAGCTCGGCCACCGCCTCGCTCACGAAGATGCCGATGCGGCCTGGGCGATCGGGCAAGGCCTCGCCGAGCAAGGGCAATCGGTAGAGCTTGTCGTCTGCGCCAGATCCGGAAGCAGAGGCCGATTCGCGCGCCTGCGCAGCCGGGCTGAGCAAGGGCCGCGCGATCAAGACCACCGGCACGCGGTCGCTGCGCAGACTCAAGCGTGTCACGCGCACGCCCATCGCCTGCGCCACGCCCGGCAAGGCCGGGATCTCTGCTGCCAGGCCCGCATCCAGGCGCAGCGCATCGTTGCCCTGATTGGCCGTGCCCGTGCGCACATACAGATCGGCAGGCAGCAGCACATCCAGCCAGTCATGGATGGAATCGCGGAAGCTGCTGACCATCACCGTCAGCGCGATCGACAGGCCCAGGCTCACCACCACACCGGCGATGGCCACCGTGGCGGTCTGCCGCATGTGCCGCACGCGGGCCAAGGCCAGCACCAAAGGGGCATGGCGGCGCAGCACGGCCCGGGGGATGGCCTTGCTCAGCCCGCCCAGCACCAGGGCGACCAGCGCAGGCACGCACTCGATGCCCCCCGTCATCAGGCAGACGATGGCCAGGTAAGCCCACAGCGGCACCCCATCGATGGGCGGCAACTGGCTCAGTACGGCGCCCAGCACCAGCAGCGCGGGCCCGACCCAGATCGCATTGCCCGGCCGGTCGGCCAGGCTCGCCCCCTTGAGCGCCAACGCCGGCGCCAGGCGCTGGGCCATGCGCGCGGGCATCACCCCGCCCCAGATGGCCGCCAGCACACCCAGCCCGCCATACAGCAGCGCCGCGGGCCATGACCATTGCAAAGGCGGCACGCTGTTGGGAAAGTACTCCCCACCCAGGTCGCCGCCCAACAACGACAGCGCCACCTTGGCCAGGCCCGTGCCGGCTGCGATGCCCAGGGCGGCGCCCACCAGCCCCATCAACGCCGATTCGGCCAGCACGATCTTCAAGCGCTCGGCCGCGCTCACGCCCAACACACCCAGCAGCGCAAATTGCTTTTGCCGCTTGGCCACCGACAGCGACAGCGTCGAGAACACCAGGAAGGCGCCCGTGAACAAGGCCATCAGCGCCAGCACCGTCAGGTTGACCCGATAGGCCTTGGACATGTTGGTCGCCTGCGAGTTGGCGGCCTGCGGCGAATCCGCCTGCACCCCATCGGGCAGCTTCAGGCTGGCGAGCAGGTCCTGCACGCTTTGGCCCGCATGCAGCTGCACGTCCATGCGGTCCAACTGGCCCAGCATGTCGAAAGCCTCCTGGGCACCCGCGATGTCCATCACGCCCAGCGCCTCGCCGCCTGCCGAGACCGTGCCGGCCACGCGCAGGGTCAGGCGCTGGAGGCCGGCCTGCACCTCGATCTCGGTGCCCGGCGTGATGCCCAACAGCTTCTGGGCCTGCGCATTCAAGAAAATCACCTTGGGGTCGAACAACGTCAGGCGGTCATTGCCGATCACATCACGCGAGACCTGCGGCATCAGCGCCGGTGTCATGGTGCGCACACGCAGCGGGTCGACCCCGAGGATGCGCAGTGTCTTGCCTTGCGCCTGGGTCTGCAAATCGATCATCGGGCTGGCCACCCGCACCGAAGCATGCTGGGCCACCACCGGATAGAAGCGCTCGTCGAAGCCCCCACTGGCCGCGCGCAGGATCACGTCGGCCTGGCCATTGACCGAGCGCACGGCCGTGTCGAACTCGCTCAGCGCGGAGGCATTGATGAGGTGGATGGCAAAGCCCAGCGCCACGCCAAGGGTGACGACCAGCATGGCCATGCCGTGGCGCACACCCTGCCGCCGCAGCTCCTGCCAGGAGAACACGCGCAGCAACATCCACACGGGCGATGAGGGCCTGCCGCCCGCCGGCTTCACTTCATTGGTCGACATCACGATCCATCGCGGCGCCGACAGGCGCCCGCAAGCTTGGCCCCGCGGCCATCACCGGCCATCACGCGGCCGTGCCCCTCACCACTCTTCCGTGTTCTCGGTGCATTCCGATGCGGCAGGGTTCAGCTCACAGCGGATTTTCTTGACGATCTTGAGCCCGCGCTTGTCATACAGGCCCTTTTCGGCCATCAGCACGCGGCCCTGCCGCATCAGCAGCTGGAAGCGCTCGGTGTCGCGCGGGTTCATGTCCACCCACATGTTGTCGGGCACATCCTTGTCGGCCAGGCGCAGCGTGGCGATGGCCAGCTCGAAGTTGCGCGCGTTGTACAGCCGCGCCTTCTGGCCGAAGCCCTTGGGGAACTTGGCGTGGCGGATGATCATCTGGTAGGTGGCGATGGTCAGCGGCATGCGGATGACCGCGCCCTTGCTGCCCAGGCCCTTTTGCAGCTCGAAAGGGAAGAAGGCGATGGTCGGCACGATGATGGTGTCGACATTGCCGTTGTTGAACATCGGCCCGATGGAGCTGATGTCGGCCGACACGGGCTTGGCGCCCATGCGCTCGACCAGCTCGGCCTGGGACTTGTCGTAGTCCAGCGCGGCCACGCGCTTGCCCGTCTGCCCCTCGACCGAGGCATAGGCCCGGTCGCGCGTGAACATATAGGCCGCGCCCAGCGGGAACATGCCGGCCACCTCGTATTGGTCGTCGACCATCAGGTTGGCGGCCTTGGGCGAGCTCACCAGGTTGATGAAGCGGCGCGCCACGTCGTAGCTGGCCAGCAGATCGACCTTGCCGTTGCGCACGATGTTGGAAGCCCCCACCGCGTCCAGCGATGCGGCCAGGTCATTGAACACGCGGGTGCGGATGCCCGTGGCCATCACCGCGTCGCACTGACCGGTGCGGAAATCCTCCACGGCCACGCGCTCGTTGGTGAAGGCCTTGATCTCGATGGCCACGTCGGCCGCCTCGGCCATCTCCAGGCTGAAGTCGCGCGCGGCGCGGAAACCATCGCCCCCCGTGCCCTGCGGATCGAAGACGCACATCCTGGCCTTCATCGGCGCGGCATGCGCAGCCTGAGTCAAGGGCAGCGCCAGGGCAGTGGCCGCCAGGGCGGATGCAAAGGTATGGTGGAAAAAGCACTTCATTGTCTCGAACCCCATGCTCACCAGTTCTCGGTTTCTTCGGTGCACTCGGAAGCTTCCGCGTGCAGGCTGCAGCGGATGCGCTTGAGCAGCTTCAGGCCCTTCTTGTCGTAGAAGCCCTTCTCGGCCATGATCACGCGCCCCTGGCGCATCATCAGCACATAGCGTTCGTTGTCACGCGGCACCGAGTCAATCCACAGCTTCTCGGGGATCTCCTTGTCGCCCTTGAGCACGATGTTCAGCGCCGTGTCGAACTGGGACGCGAAGTACTCGCGCGAATCCTGGCCGAAGGTCTTGGGCAACTTGTCGGTGCGGATCACGGCCTGGGCCGTCAGGATCACCACCGGAAAGCGCGCCACCCCGCCCTTGGAGCCCACACCCCGGAACAACTCCAGCGGCTTGTAGGCCATGGCCGGGGCCATGACGATGTCCACCAGACCATTGTTGAACATGGTCGCGAAGTTGGTGATGTCGGCCGCCACGGGCTTGGCGCCTGCACGCTGGATCAGTTGCGACTGTGCCTTGTCATGGTCGAAGGCGGCGATGCGCTTGCCCTGCGCCTTCTCGATCGTGTCGATGGACCGATCGTTCACAAAGGGGTAGACCGCACCCAGTGGGAAGAGTCCTGCAACCTCATAGGCGCCGGAGGTCACCAGGTCTTTGGCCTTGGGCGAGCTCATCACATTGACGAACTGGCGCACCACCTCATAAGAAGCCTTCAGGTCGACCTTGCCGTTGCGCACGATGGTCGATGCGCCCACGGAGTCGAGCGCGGCCGGCGCGGCCACGAAAGGACGTGTGCGCAGGCCGGTGGCCACCACGCCATCGCATTGGCCGGTGCGGAACTCCTCGACCGCCACGCGTTCGTCGGTGAAGGTCTTGATCTGGATCTGGTGCCCCTTCTTGAGCATGGCCAGGGCGTAATCCTGCATGGCACGGCGCGTGTCGCCACTGCCGATGGGATCGAAGACGCAGAACAGGGTGGCCCCTGCGATGCGGCCTTCCGGTGCGGCCATGACGGGCGCAACCAGCCCGCCGATCAGGGCGCACGCCGCAGCCGTGCGCAAAAGCTTCGTGAACATAAGCAATCCCGGAGAGAAGCAATAGGTAATGTGGCGAAGCAGATTACCGGCATTGCGGGCAGCGATTCCCCCAGGAAAGCCCCCGTCCATGGGATCCAGATGCGTCAAAAGGCGCAGGATCTGAACGACTGCCATCCAACGCAAATCAGGTGGACGGCGAACCATGGCGCTGGCACCCCTGCGCCACCCCAGCACCCCAAGCGAAACAGCCCCACCCGGTATGTCCGGATGGGGCTGTTCTTGGCATGGGTGGAGGCGCGGGCCGGAGTCGAACCGACCTACACGGATTTGCAATCCGGTGCA
>CAYPUS010000164.1:0-7314 GCA_964413815.1 uncultured Aquabacterium sp.
TCCGGAGTTGCTGCCGGAGCCCGAGGGCATCGCAACGGCGCTGCGTGACCCGCTGCTCAAGGTGTTCCCGGCGGCACTGCTGGGACGGATCGTCACCATTCCCTACTACCCGCTCAGCGACGAGATGCTGGGGCAGATCGTCAAGCTGCAGCTGGGCCGCATCAAGAAGCGCGTCGAGGCCCGCTACAAGATCCCCTTCGACTGCACGGAAGAGGTTGTCAAGCTGGTGGTCTCACGCTGCACGGAAGGCGAATCCGGTGGCCGCATGATCGACGCGATCCTGACCAACACCATGCTGCCGGACATCAGCCGCGAGTTCCTCAACCGCATGCTCGAAGGCAAGGAGATCGGCGGTGTGACCGTGTCGGCCGACGAGGGCCATTTCCGTTACGACTTTTCGTGAGCACGGGCAGCTTGTCCGAAACAGCTTGATCAACGACCGTTACCTTAAGGAGTGAACATGGCTCAAGACAGAGTGGTATTTATGCCCTGGACCGAAGTGCAATGCGCCGGTATGAAGGCCCAGTACGAGCAGAACAACATCGATCGCGACAAGAGTCACCACAAGCGCAAGTGGACCATCATCACGATGGACACGCCGGGCAAGCCGCTCGAGAAGCTGGGCGTGGGCGTGGGCACGCGCCTGCATGTCTGGGGACATGGCGGCGTGAACGATCCGACGATCCAGTCGGACGACCATTCCGAGGATATCGATTCTGCTGAAGTCGTCAGGCGCATGTTCGCCAAAGGCTTCAAGAAGCACTATCTGGGCACCATCGTTTCCGATTCCTGCTACAGCGCCCTGGGTGCCACGCCCTTCGCGAAGCGCCTGGCACGCGAGCTCTGGAACAATGGCGTCAAGGCCAGCTGCGTGCTGGGCTACAAGGGCTCGCTCTACACCATGTACACGAACGAGACCAAGCCCGACGGCAAGTACATCCACCGTGGCGTGGTGCTCGACAGTGGCATCGAAGTGAAGTCCAGCGCGGCGCAGGAGCGCTTCTTCGGCTGGACCTGATCCGGCGGTGTGCTCGTGCCGTTTTCGTTCTAATGCGTCCTTTCGCCCCGCAAGAGGAGTCCCCTCCAGATGAGCCAAGCCGCCAAGCAAGAGGTGAGCTTCGATGAAGCCCTGCAAATGGGCATCGAACTGCATCGCAACCAGCAACTCGAAGGCGCGACCACGCTGTACCGGCGCCTGCTCGATGCCGCGCCCGGCCACCCGGATGTGCTGCACCTGCTGGGCATGGCGCAGCACCAGATGGGCCAGTCTGACGAAGGTGTGCGCCTGATCGAGGCGGCCATCGAGGCCCAGCCCGCTTTCGCCGGGTTTCACAACAACCTTGGCAACATCCACATGGCCAGGGGTGAGCTGGATGCGGCTTTGGCGGCCTACGAGCGGGCGGTGGATCTGGACGAGGGCAACGCCGACCTGCACAACAACCTCGGTGCCCTCTACAAGGCGCAGCGCCGCTTCGAGCAGGCGCAGGCCAGCTATGTGCGGGCCATGGCCTTGGACCCCCGCCATGTGAACGCGCACAACAACATGGGTCTGCTGTATGCCGAGCAGGGCGACCGCAGCAACGCCATCGCCTACTACATCAAGGCCCTGGAGCTCTTGCCGGGTGATGCCTCGGCTCGCCGCCTGCTGGGCACGACCTACTACGCGATGGGCCGCATCCAGGAAGCCGGCGAGGTCTACCGCCAGTGGCTGGAACAAGAGCCCGACCATCCCACGGCGCGGCACATGTTCGCCGCCTGCACGGGGCAGGGCGTGCCCGAGCGGGCCCCGGACGACTACGTCGAGCAGGCCTTCGACCACTTCGCCGCCAGCTTCGAGTCGGTGCTCAACGAACGCCTGCATTACCAGGCCCCGCAGCTGTGTGCGGACATGCTGGCGCGTCACCTGCCTCCGCCTCGGGGGCAGTACGTGATGCTCGATGCGGGTTGCGGCACGGGCCTGTGTGGCCCGTTGATGGCGCCGTGGGCGAAGGTGCTGGCCGGCGTTGACCTCTCCAAGGGCATGCTGGACCGCGCGCAGGCCAAGGGGGTCTATCAGGACCTGTACAAGGCCGAGCTGACCGAATTCCTGGCGCTTTCGCCCCGGCAGTGGGACGTGGTGCTGTCGGCCGACACGCTGTGCTATTTCGGCGATCTCGGCAAGGTGATCGCGGCGTCCGCCGCGTCCTTGAAGCCGGGCGGCACCCTCGTCTTCACCGTGGAGGCCCTGCCGGAGACCTCGTCCGCGGCCCACCAGATTCAGCCGCATGGGCGCTACGCTCACCACGGCGACCATGTGATCGAGGTGCTGAGTCGGGCAGGGCTGAGCCTGTTGGCCAACGAACCCGTGACCCTGCGGGAAGAAGGTGGCAAGCCGGTACAAGGCTGGTTGGTGGTGGCGCGCCAGCTCGGCTGAGGGGCTGACGGACGGAAGGGGCTGCCCACGTTGTCCGCATAACGATACCCCGGAGCGTTATCGTCTGTAATGGCTTCCCGAGGCCGGTCCATGCATGATGGTCCAGCCATTGTTTCGAGTGAGGCCATCGTGCTGGATCGGGTTCGTGAATTCATGCCGCCTGTCGTGCGCTCCCCCGCCGACCAGGCGCTGCACGACCTGGCAGGCCAGCCGGCACTGCAGCAGGCCTTCTTCAAGAGTTGGCATGAGCGGCTGGCGGCCGCCGTGCCCCATGGCCCCGGCCGGGTGGTGCCCATCCGCTGGGCGGCCTTGCCGAGCCACGCCGTGGGCGCAGGCCGGCCCGGGGCAACCATCGCCTTGCACCGCGCGCTGCAGAACGAATACTGCGAATGGTGCGTGCAGCGCAGCCCGGTCAGCGGCAAGATCACGCGCATCGATTTCACCTGCGAAAGCCCGGAGTACTGGTACACGCTGTGGCGGGTCGACCCCTCCACGGTACTGAGCCTGTACCGCGAGACGCTCCGCCAGCCCGGCATCCAGCTGGAAGCGCTCTGCCTGAAAGACGGGGAGGGCCGCGTGCTCGACGACCCTTTCACCGGCGGGCCCCAATACGATCCGCTCAATGCCTGGAACCGGGGCACCGAGGTCACGCGCACGGGCGGCGGCGCCATGCACCTGAGTCACGCGCCCAATGCCCTCAAATCGGCGATCGCCGCGGTGCTTGGCGCCACGGGCGGGCGCATGCCCACGTCCACGCCCACACCGCCGGACGAGTCGCGATCCGAACGCAAGCCCGAGCGCCACAGTGATCAGCACATCCGTCAGGTCACGGGCCTCATGGGTGGCCAGGGGCACAAGGTGGGCCTGAGCGACCCGCCCGGTGCCTACATGCAGACGCCCGATTTCGGCGATTACCAGCTGCCCTCGTGGGCGCCGGATGGGGTGCGGGTCGCCGATTGCTGGCGCATCACCCGCGGTGCGGCGGCGATCGGGGATGGCCAGGGCCAGGCCCTGCCTGGACAAGGCATCCTGCACGCGGTGTTCGAGGTGCCCGCCGAACTGGGGTTCTGTGTCGGGGACATCACCCTCCACGGCGCGCCCATCGTGCAGGCCGAGCAGGTGGCCGCGACCTTGTCGATGCAGCTCAATGTGAGGCAGGTCGCGCCCGATGCGGGTGGTTCGGCGCAGGCGCGGCGAGCGAGCCGTTGGCCTTCCTGGCGCGCGCTGTTCGCCATCGCGCCTGAGCGCACATGACGGCCGGCGCTGGCCCCAGGTCCAGGCCCCATCAAAGAAAGAGCGGCGCCGGGTTGAGGGCCTCTTCTGGCATGGCGCTGCCCAGCCAGCCCATGGCCACCGGCACGTCGTAGAGCCGGCCCGGGCCCAGCCGAGGCCAGAAATGCCGCAGCCCCGGCACGATGGCCTGCACCACCTTCAGCCCGATGTCAGGCCGGGTCTTGTCGACCATCAGCCATTCCAGCCCCTGCTCGGCCAGGGCCTGGCGGCAGCTGTCCAGTGGATCGGCGCCGGCGCTGTGGCGGCTGGTGCGGCGCATCTGTTCGGCATCGACGGCCTGCACGGCACCTGCCGTGGTGGTCAGCGGATGCAGGAAGGCGGTCTCCGGCAGCAGGGTGCGGTCCCAAGGATCGGGCCCGCGCGAAGAAGGATCGAAGAGCTGGTTGCACTCGGTCAGCGCACGGCGCAGCGCCAGATGCGGGTCGACGTGGCAGCCGAAGCCCAGCGCGTGACGGTCGTCGGCGGGGTGCCAGGCCACGGCCACGCAGGCAGGGATGCGCAGGTCATGTGTCAGGTCCAGCGCCCACAGCTGCCAGCCCAGCTTGGCGTAGTCCTCGACCAGCTGCGTGAAATAAGGATCGCCAAAGCTGGCCAGGTCGATGCCGGGCCTGGGCAGGCGGTTGTACCACCAGATCGCCGTGGCATCGCGTTCGATGAGTTCGAGTGTGCCCTGCAGCAGCGCTTCGGCGATGCTGGTGCCGGCCGCCGTGCCGTTGGGGTTGTGGATGCCGAAGGCGCGGCCGCTGTCCTGCGGAGCCTGGGCATAGCAGTAGGTCAGGGGCACCTGTCGCCAGGCCGAATGGGTGAGCGACCAGGCCGGTGTCCAGTCGATGGGGGCGTCATAGTGGAAGGGCTCGGGTACCTGCCGGCGCGGGTCGCGGGCGCGCGCATTGATCTGCGCCCGCTGCGCGAACTGCGCATGGCTGAACTGCTGGAGGGTGTTGAAGGGCAGGGCGGTCTCGCCGCGCGCGGCCAGCTCGGACAGGCTCGCGCGGGTGCGCGCCTCATCGCCCTGGTACGCGCCGCTCCAGCGCTCCAGGGCCTCGCACAGGGCGCTGGTGCGGGCCTGTTCTTCGGTGCTGCCCTTGCCCGCACAGACCTTGTCGGTGACGAAATCGGGGTCGTCGGGCTCAGGGCAGACCATGTAACCCGACACATAGACGTGGCGCATGCCGCCATGGCGGCCCGGCATGGGATGCAGATAGCAGACGGGCCCGGTGACGGGGCTGACCAGATGGCGGTATTGCGCGAAGGTCTCTTGCGCACTTTGGCGCCGTGTGCCGCTGGCCTGCTGTCCGGCGGAGATGGTGGGCGAGATGGCGGACGAGATGGGCGAGGGCAACGGCGTCAGCTCAGGAGGCCGCCAGGCCTGCTCCTGCATCCAGCGTGGGTTGCCGCAGTGCGGACACTGGGGGCGTCGCGTGACGGCGTGGCGGCTCGTTGCCATGCTGCGCAGGTCCAGCGCGAGCAGCTCGCGAGGCAGGGCGGCCTCGGTGCCAGCGGGGCCGCCGGGGCTGTTGGCGGCATGGGTGCGCCTGAGCAGTGTCGCCAGCATCTGCAGGCTCAGGCTTTCGGTGACGGGGTCGTGCACCACCGGTGTCGGCACAAAGGGCGCATCGGCCGGTGAGCTGGCTTGTGCGCGCGCCAGCCAGGTCTCCATGGGCCGCTGCGTGCCGATCCAGTACCGCAGGCAGTGCACGCAGGCCCTGTCGGCCTCGCCCAGCAGGGGGCCGATGCTGGGCATCAGGCCATCGGGCTTGACCGGCAGCACCCGTGCGCCCTCGCGTTCGGCCTGCTCGCACCAGGCCAGCAGCTCGGGGTGGCGCAGATCGCCGGTCAGCACGATGCGCAAGGCGGCATCGGCCGCATCGCCGGAGACAACGACGATGCCGGCTTCCTGCAGCTGCCGGGCCCAATGCTGGCGGCGTTGGGGGCCGATGTCGGCCGTGGCGAGCACGCTCACCTCGATCGGGGCTGCCATGGGCAGTGCCGTTGCTGTGGCCCCGGCCACGCTGAGGTAACCGCGTGCGGCCAGTGCCTCGATGGTGTCGTGCACGGCCGCGGCCGGCATGCGGCCGTCAAGCTGGTCGACGATGGCGCTGAGCGTGCGCACACCATCGATCCGGCTCACCAGCTCGCCCAGGCCGGGCAGGCGCAGCACCGTGCGCCGCGCTTCGCTCAACGCGAAGACGGTGTCGGCATCACGCACATGCAGGTCGAAAGCGGGATGGACGCGGGGGATCGATGGCATGCGGAGGGCCCCTTCAGCAGCAGGTGAACAGGTAGGTCGGGCCGGCGTCGTTGTAGGCGGCCAGCGCCACCGCCCGCTCTTCGAGGGCTGGTGCATTGGGCACCCCGAAGGTGATGGCGTTGTGCGGCAGATCCCAGCGCCATTCGCCGTCCTTGCCTTGGTGCCAGCCCTTGTAGCGCTTGTCCGGGCGCTTGATGACGAGGTTGGCGCTCCAGGGCGGGATGTAGCCGAAATAGCGCTGCAGCGCGGCACGGGGGTCGCTCACCAGCAGGCGCTCGAAAGCCGGATCTTTCCAGGACTGGGCGATGGCGCGGGTGAAGACTTCGGAGAACTCCAGCAGATCTTGCTGAGTGGGCAGACGGTTGTCACGTGGCATGGTGCGATTCCTTTCGTGGCAAGGCGTTCAGGAGGCCGGGGTGAGATGGCGGGCGTTGTAGGCCATCAGGGCTTCGCCCTGCTGAGCCAGGTCGGCCGGTGGGGGCGGCAGGTAGAGCTCGAGGGTCTCGTTCTCCTTGACCACCCAGTCGCCAAAGCCGTGGGGGCTCCAGTCGGCGTTGCCGAAGGTCGCATGCAGATCGAGGTCGGGATACGGGAAGTCGTAGTTCAGGTAGGTCTTGAAGGCCTTCCTGGGATCCTTCTTCAGCGCCCTTTTCACGGCCGGGTCGTTCCAGGCAAGCGCGATCATCCGGGTGATCTGCGCCCGGCTCTCGATGAACAGGTCGTAGGAGAAGGGAAATACAGCTTTCGACATCTCAGGTCCTTTCCTTTGCTGGTCAGGTCACGGTCAAAAAACGGGGCTGGCCACTTTTGGCTGCCCCCGGGTCACCGGACGGCGGCATGGCCTGCCGATCGCCAGTGATGGGGTGCGCGGGTGCGCATCCGGGCGGGCCCTGTCTTGAGACCGGGCCTGATGAGACGTGGTGTGAAAGGGCTGTGCGCAGCACCGACGGATGCGGCGGGCGCCTAAACCTGGGCGTGGCTGCGGGTGGGCGGCTTCAAGGTGCAGGCGCGCGCAGGCGGCTCGCCAGCCGGGCGGCCTGGATCAGGCGGATCGGAAGCGGCGCGTTGCGCGCATGCCGTCCCCCGCCAGTGCAGCGGCCCAGACGCGTGGCGCGGGCCGGTGCATGTGTTGAGCAAGATACCCATCGTTGCCCTCCGTACTTCTGTCAAACGCGGGTGTCGCGCCATGACCCCGCCATTGAAACCCAAAAATGCAAAAGATTCAAAAAAATGTGATCAATGTTTTCCAAATGTGCCGGATGACTTTGGTCTCTATGTCGGCGCCCGGCCGTGCGGTCCACTTCCGCCATGCCAGCACCCATCACGCTCAGTTCACCTCTGCCTGCGTCCGACCTGT
>CAYPUS010000165.1:0-7141 GCA_964413815.1 uncultured Aquabacterium sp.
GCCGCGGGCTCGCTCATCATCACCGAGGCCGGCGGCCACATCCCAAGGGCTCAGGCCCGTCTCGAAGAAGCCATCGTAGTAGCCGGCCGCCACGTAGCACAGGTCCAGGGCCGCGGCGCCGGGGCGGCGCAGGCCGGCGCATTGCACCATCACTTCCTCGAACATCTTCATGTAGCGCTGGAAGTTGTCTCCCTTGCGGAAGGGAAAACCGGTGCCGATCAGGGCCTCGAGCATGCGCGTGCGCTTGGAGACGCGGATGCGGCGGTCATTCAGGTAGGCGCCCTTGCCCTTGGAAGCGTAGAACAGGTCATTGCGGCTGGGGTCGTACACCACGGCCTGCTGCACCTGGCCGCGGAAGGACAAGGCGATGGAGACCGCGTAGACGGGAAAGCCGTGAATGAAGTTGGTGGTGCCGTCCAGCGGATCGATGATCCAGACGTAGTCGCTGTGCCGGGCGCCATGTTCGCGACCCGATTCCTCGGCCAGGATGCCGTGGCCCGGATACGCATCCAGGATGGTCGCGATGATCGCGTCTTCCGCCGCCTTGTCCACCTCGGTGACGAAGTCGTTGTGGGACTTCGCGGTCACTGTCAGCCGCTCGATGTCGAGCGATGCCCGGTTGATGATCGCCCCGGCCGCGCGCGCGGCTTTGATGGCGATGTTGAGCATGGGATGCAGGGCTTGGGACATGGTATGACCTTGATGGCCGCGCACGGGCAAACCGTGGGCGGCGAAAGTGGGGGCGCAGCGGATGACGAAAGAACGAGAGAGAATCCGCCATTCTACAGAGAACCCCCAAGAAAATGCACCCCCTTTTTTGCGATTCCCAGCAAAATCAAGGGCTTATCGCCCGCTCTTGTGAAGGTTTCTGAAGTCCAAGCCCTTCCTTCACGCTTCGCCAATCCCTGCTCCACGCCATGCCGCGCCCCCCGCAAGACCCGACCCGCTTCATCCTCATCGGCACCAGTCATCCCGGCAATGTGGGGGCCACGGCCCGCGCGATGAAGGTCATGGGCTTTTCTGAACTGGTGCTGGTCAGACCGCGCTTCGCGGATGTGCTGATCCAGGAGGAGACCGTGGCCATGGCCAGCGGCGCGGCCGACATCCTGGTGCGCGCCCGCGTGGTCGACACCCTGGCCGAGGCCCTGGATGGCGTCACCTATGCCATCGGCACGGCGATGACGCCGCGCGATTTCGGCCCGCCCACCATCACGCCGCGCGAAGGCCTGCCCGAACTGGCCCGGGCCGATCCCGCCCACTGCGTGGGCTTCGTGTTCGGCAGCGAACGCTACGGCATGGCGAACGAGGACGTCTACCGTTGCCATGCCGTCATCAGCATCCCCACCGACCCCGGCTATGGCTCTTTGAACCTCTCGCAGGCGGTACAGGTGCTGGCCTACGAATGGCGCCAGGCCCTGGGGGGCTTCGCGGTGGCGCCACGCACCCCCGACCCCGAACTGGCCAGCGGCGCCGCCGTGCAAGGCGCGCTCGCGCATTGGGAAGCGGCATTGACGAAGCTGGGCTTCCTTGATCCGGCCGCGCCCAAGAAGCTGATGCCCCGGCTCAACCAGTTGTTCAACCGGGCGCAGTTGCGCCAGGAGGAAATCCACATCCTCCGGGGCATCGCGAAAGCCATGATGGACAAGTGACGACCCTTGCCGCGCAAGGACCGAGACCCTGTGTGCGCCAAGGGTTATCGCCCATGGCCGGTAAACTCCCCAGCCTGCATTCAAAAAACGCATAAGCACATACATGCTGTTCGCCCGACTGCGCGAAGACATCGCCTGCATCCTTGAACGTGATCCTGCGGCCCGCACCGCCTGGGAGGTGCTCACCTGTTACCCGGGTCTGCATGCCCTGAGCATGCACCGCGTGGCCCACTGGTGCTGGACGCATGGGCTCAAGTGGCTGGGCCGCTGGATCTCGCACTGGAGCCGCTTTCTCACCGGCATCGAGATCCACCCGGGCGCCAAGGTCGGCCGACGCGTCTTCATCGACCATGGCATGGGCGTGGTCGTGGGCGAAACCGCGGAGATCGGCGACGGCTGCACGATTTACCAGGGCGTGACCCTGGGCGGCACCTCGCTGAGCAAAGGCGCCAAGCGTCATCCCACTTTGGGCAAGAACGTGATCGTGGGCGCCAATGCCCAGGTGCTGGGGGGCTTCACGGTGGGAGATGGCGCCCGCGTGGGCTCGAACGCCGTGGTCACCAAACCCGTGCCGGACGGCGCGACCGCCGTGGGCAACCCCGCTCGCATCATCGTCGCCAAAGTGCAGGTGCTGGACGAAAAGCAGGCCGAGCGCGAGGCCCTGGCGGCCCGCATGGGCTTTTCCGCTTACGGTGTGACGGAAGGCGACGATCCTTTGTCGCAGGCGCTCAAGGGTCTGATCGACCACGCCTCCCTCCACGAACATCAGATCACCCTGCTGTGGCAGGCCATCGAAAAGCTGGCCAAGGAAGCCCACACCGAAGACGGCCGGCGCTGCCTGCCCGATGACGCGCAGACCACCGAGCATTTCGATGCCGAAGGCTTGAATCGCCTCGTGTGAAGCGCAGCCCATCCCCCCTCGGCGCGAAACAGCGGGATGGGGGGCTGCAAGGGCAATCCGGAAAGTTTGGGATCACCAGGCGGTAAGGCCTACCTGACACGCCCATCCTGAACATTTGTACAAATGTATTAGCATCGCCGTTTCGCACGCTTGACCGCGCACATGGCGCGCACATGGTTTGCTTAGGTGCGTGGCAGCCCCAGGGCACAGCCCCCGTGTCCCAGGCTTGCCGTGCATGCCGCACACATGGATCTCACGTATTGGAGCAAGGTGATGTTTCGGGAATTGATGAAGCAAAACACGACCGAGGAATGGGCCATCGCCCTGGGCGCCATCGTCCTTTGGATGCTGGTCTTCACCCTGGTGCGCAGAGTGGTCCTGCGGCGCCTGACCCCGGCCGCCAACGCCTCGCCGACCCGTCTGGACGACTTCATCGTCGACATCCTCTCGGCCACCCGCGTCCTGCTGGCGGTGGCCGTCGGCATCTTCATCGCGGGCCACTACCTGGACCTGCCGGACCGCATGCAGACCGGCCTGGACCGGATCTTCATCGCCCTGATGCTGGTGCAAGGCGGCCTGTGGGCGGACCGTGGCCTGCAATTCTGGCTCAAGGGCCGCTTCTCCCCTTCGAGCACGGACACGGCCGGCGACGCTGGCGCCATGGTGATGACACGCGGCCTGCTGATCTTCACCGGCAAGGTCGTGCTGTGGTCCATCGTGCTGCTGATGATCCTGGACAACATGGGCCTGGACGTGACCGCCTTGATCGCCAGCCTGGGCATCGGGGGCATCGCCGTGGCCCTGGCCGTGCAGAACATCCTCGGCGATCTGTTCGCCTCCCTGTCCATCACCATCGACAAGCCCTTCGTCATCGGCGACTTCATCATCGTCGACGACTTCCTTGGCACGGTCGAGCATGTGGGGCTCAAGACCACCCGCCTGCGCAGCCTCAGCGGCGAGCAGTTGGTCTTCTCGAACAACGATCTGCTGGGCAGCCGCATCCGCAACTACAAGCGCATGAACGAGCGGCGCGCCGTCTTCAAGTTCGGCGTGGCCTATGGCACCCCGGCGGACAAGGTGGCCCAGGTGTCAGGCATCATCCGGGAAATCATCGAGGCCGAGGCCGATGTGCGTTTCGACCGTGGCCACTTCTTCGCCTTCGGCCCGTCTTCGCTGGACTTCGAGGTGGTGTATTACCTGCTCAAGCCGGACTACAACTTCTACATGGATGTGCAAGAGCGCATCAACCTGGGCCTGGTGCGGCGTCTGACCGAACTGGGCATCGCCTTCGCCCTGCCGATGCAGCGGGTGTACATGGACGGGGCCGGCCTGCAGCCGGTGCGCCACCTGCATCCGCAAAGCGGGGAAGCGGTGGCGGCGCAGCCAGCTTCCCAAGCGGGCCAACCGTGGGGCAAGCAGGAAGGCCAACAGGGCAATGAAGGCCGGGATGGCCAGCCTTCATCATCCCCCTCCCTCATCATGCCGACCGGGCGATGATGCGCTCGCAGCGCTGGCCGAGGTAGTTGGCAAAAGGCCCGAAGGTGGCGAACGCCGGGTTGCGCGCGTTGCCTTCCTTGAAGCGCTTGTAGATCTGCTGGACGATGCCAGCCAGGCGGAACAGGCCGTAGACCTCGTAGAAATCGAAGTTGGCCACGCTCCAGCCCGTGCGCCGGGCGTAGTGCTCGATGACCTCCTGGCGCGTGAGCATGCCGGGCGCATTGGTGGGCTGGCGGCGCGAGCCCAGCATGAAGGGGTCGTCGTCGGCCTGAACCCAGTAGGCCAGCGAGCTGCCCAGGTCCATCAGCGGATCGCCCAGGGTGGCCATTTCCCAGTCCAGCACGCCGATGACCTTCATCGGGTCCTGCGGATCCAGCACGACATTGTCGAAACGGAAATCGTTGTGGATCAGGCGGATGGCCACCTCCTGCTTGGGCTGGCGCTCGGCCAACCAGCCCATCACCGACTCGAAGTCGGAGACATCATCGGTGCGCGCGGCGCGAAAACGCTTGCTCCAGCCCTCGACCTGGCGGGCCACATAGCCTTCGCCCTTGCCCAGGTTCTCCAGGCCCGCGGCCTTCGGATCCAGTTGGTGCAGGTCGATGAGCTTGTCCAGCACATTGATGCACAGCTGGCGCGTGCCGGCCGCATCCAGGCCGAGCTCGGGCGGCAGATCCTGACGCGGGATGATGCCGACCAGGCGGGCCATGGCATAGAAGGGCACGCCGATGACCGAGGTGTCTTCGCAGATGGCGTAGACATCGGGCACCGCCGGGTAGACGGGCTTGAGCGCCTGCATGATGCGCGCCTCGCGCACCACGTCGTGGGCCGACTTGGCGATGTGGCCAAAGGGCGGGCGGCGCAGGATCACATCCAGGCTGGCATAGCTCAGCAGATAGGTCAGGTTCGAGGCCCCGCCCGGGAACTGCCTGAGCTGGGGCTCGCCATCCAGCTTCAGCCCCTGCTCGCGCAAATACGCGCTCACACGCGGCAGGTCGAGCTCCTCGCCCTTGCGGACCTGGCCGGCGCTGTCAATCAATGTCTCGTTGGTCATGGCTGTCGTCTCCTCGGTGGTCCGAGTGTGTCTTGTCTCATTCGAGGGCGGTGCTGGTGCTCACCCTGGCATCCCGCACCGGCTCTGCCTCAGGCTCAGGCCTCGCCACGCTCGGCGCGCTGACGCGCCAGCTCGAAGCGGGCCACAACACGGCGGTGCACCTCGTCCGGGCCATCGGCCAGGCGCACGGTGCGCACATAGGCTGCCAGGGTGCTCAAAGGCGTGTCGAGGGTGACGCCCAGCGCCCCATGCATCTGGATGGCGGCGTCCAGCACCTGCTGCGCCATATTGGGCGCGATCACCTTGATCTGCGAGATCTCGCTCATCGCGGCCTTGACGCCGACCGTGTCCATCATCCACGCGGCCTTGAGCGTCAGCAAACGGGCCTGCTCGATGGCCATGCGCGCATTGGCGATCACATCGACATTGCCGCCCAATTGGTTGAGCGGTTTGCCGAAGGCCACGCGCTTGTCACCGCGCTCGGTCATCATGGCCACGGCGCGCTCGGCCGCGCCGATGCAGCGCATGCAGTGATGGATGCGACCCGGGCCCAGGCGGCCCTGCGCGAGCTCGAAGCCGCGCCCCAGGCCGGCGATGACGTTCTCCTTGGGCAGGCGCACGTTCTCGAACACCACCTCGCCGTGGCCGAAGGGCTCGTCGTAGACGCCGAAGGCCGGCAGCATGCGCTCGATCTTCACGCCCGGCGCATCCAGCGGCACCAGGATCATGGAATGCCGCTGATGGCGATCGGCGTCGGGATAGGTCAAGCCCATGAAAATCAGCACGCGGCAGTTGGGGTGGCCGATGCCGGAGCTGAACCACTTGCGGCCATTGACCACGATCTCATCGCCATCGGGTACGGCTGTGGCCTGCATATTGGTGGCATCCGAAGAGGCCACGCCAGGCTCGGTCATGCAAAAGGCCGAGCGGATCTCGCCGGCCAGCAGGGGCTTGAGCCAGCGTTCCTGCTGTGCCTGGCTGCCGTACATGTGCAGCACTTCCATGTTGCCCGTGTCCGGCGCATTGCAGTTGAAGACTTCGGCCGCGATGGTGTTGTGGCCCATCAGTTCGGCCAGGGCCGCGTACTCGACCACTTTCAGGCCTGCGCCCAGATGGGGATCGGGCATGAAGAGGTTCCACAGGCCGGCCGCACGGGCCTTGGCCTTGAGCTCTTCCATCAAAGCCGGCTGACGCCACTGACGCCAGTCGGACGAACCGGTCAGGGCCGCGTGGTAGGCCGATTCGGCGGGAATGATGTGCTCGCGCATGAATGCTTTCACACGAGCGATGTAGTCCTGAGCGCGGGGGGAATGGCCGAAGTCCATGAAGCAACCGTGAGTCTGAGTGGGCTTGCAGTTTAGAAACCACCCGCCCCTTCCATCAAGTGCATTCTTCGAATCCAGCCGCATGCATGAGATGAATGACCCTGCCCGCAGTCAGCACGGCCGGCTGCCGCGTGGGGCCGCCTCAAGCGGCCTTGTTGCGGATCGCCGACTTCGGCCGAAAGGCCGCGCACACCGCAGGGTCAGTCTCGATATAAGGCCCACCGATCAGGTCGATGCAATACGGCACGGCGGCAAAGATGCCGGGCACGATGGTCTGGCCCTGCGGATCCTTCAGGCCCTCCAGCGTCTCGGCGATCGACTTGGGCTGACCGGGCAGGTTCAGGATCAGCGCCTTGCCCCGGATCACGGCCGTCTGGCGCGACAAGATGGCCGTGGGCACGAAGCGCAGGCTGATCTGGCGCATCTGCTCGCCAAAGCCGGGCATCTCCTTGTCGGCCACCTCCAGCGTGGCCTCGGGCGT
Organism: uncultured Aquabacterium sp.; assembly: GCA_964413815.1. Classification (GTDB taxonomy): domain Bacteria; phylum Pseudomonadota; class Gammaproteobacteria; order Burkholderiales; family Burkholderiaceae_C; genus Aquabacterium. The sequence continues at coordinate 6,908 of CAYPUS010000165.1, forward strand.
GACATCGCGCGGGGCTGGCCCCGTGCCACCCGTGGTCAGCACCAGGTCGCAGCCTTCCGTGTCGACCAGTTCCCGCAAGGTCTGGGCGATCAGGGCACGCTCGTCGGCGATCAGGCGCGGCACCCATGTCACCGGGTTGCGCACGGCGCGGCCCAGCCAGTCCTGCAAAGCGGGCAGGCCCTTGTCCTCGTAAACGCCGCTGCTGGCCCGGTCGCTGACCGACACCACGCCGAT
>CAYPUS010000166.1:0-7140 GCA_964413815.1 uncultured Aquabacterium sp.
GCCAGTGCATCGCGAAGGCCTGGTGCTTGTCGGCTTTGATGCGGGCGATCCAGCGCGACAGGAAGATTCCCGCACCAGCGCAGGCTGCAAAGGCCAGCTTGGTGCTAGAGAGGTAGCCGACGAAGAAAAAGAAGATCACCGGGGCGGCCACATCGATGTCCCAGAAGCCGATCTTCCAGGGGTCATCCAGGCGACGGGGGATGTAGGTGTCGGCTTGCATGTCAGGCTCCTGCAGGTTTGAGCTGACCTCAGACGACTGCGCCCATGATGGCGCCCGCGATCACCAGGCCCACCGCACCGAAGATGGCCAGTCCCACGTAGAACAGCACCGGCCCGAAATTGCGCAGGGCCGACAGCGAGATCAGGGCGACCACGAAGCCGACGAATCCCACCAGGGCCTTGACGCTGGGGCCCAGCGCAGAGATCTGGGCCAAAGCAGATGTCATCGGCCCCGTGATGCCAGTGAACGCCACCAGGTCAAGGGCGAAGCCGGGCATGGACAGGCCCAAGCCCAGAGCGAGCATGGCCAGCGCCGAGGCCACACGCCAGCGCTTGTGCGTGGGCTTGTCGGCGACTCGGGCACTGGATGGGTGGCTTTGCTGGCCGTCCAACTGGACTGAGGGGCGAACAGGGGTGAAAGGATGGATGATGGCTGTGCGCATGGGAATCTCCTGGCTGGATTGCGCGTCAAGGCCTGACGCAGGCGGGGGCGATCCTGCGAACGTGAAGGCACGTTTCAGGATGGGAATGCGGTGGGCAATAGAGTTCATGAGCGAGGTTCGTTGGCATGTGGTGGAGAGTCATCGGAAGGTGACGTGAACACGACCTCAACGCGACGATTGCGAGCACGGCCTTCGGGTGTGTCATTGCTGGCGACGTAGCAGCACAGGCCCCGGGCGTCGATGCGGATGTCATCTGGTAGCGAGGGGCTGACCCGCTTGATGTGATCTCGAACAGCACCAGCCCGTGCCAGCGCGATGGCCTGATTGGGCGCATCGGGGCCGACGTTGTCGGTGCGTCCTACGATGAGCACGCGCCCGGCACGTCCCAGGTCTCCGGCGGCGTTGGTCAGCAAAGTCCGGTGTGCAGGCGTCAGCACTGCACTGTCGGTTGCAAACGCCAGGATCAACACCTGAGGCTTGCGCGCAGGACTGCTCTGGGCCGTATCGGCTGGCTTGATGGCTACGACAGGTTCAATCGGACCAGCGTCACCTTGCGTCGAAGACTGTGACCTTGCAGGTGCCACGGCCAGTGTTTTGGGCGTGGTGGTGGGGCAAGCGGGCGTCATGCATTGAGCGAAGTACGCCTCCCGCCCACGCTCAAGTTGAGCGATGTGTGAGGCATTTGCCTTGGCTTGCGGTGTCGCAGTCAGATCGCCCTGCTTGGTGGTCAGGGTGCAAGACGAGAAGGCAAACAGAATCACCGCCGCCGAGGCGCTGGTCATGGCGATGTCGTATAGGCGTGTCATGGGGATACCTGGGCGGCGAGGATGATGAGGGGTGGGTTTGCGTCTGGCCGACCCTGCGGCTGCGCTGCGGTTGGCTGTGAGGACTGGATGGCCGAGGTGTGCAACTGTCGATAGACCTTCCAGGCATAACGCCTGCGTGCGTTCAGGCAGGCCGTGCCCTTGAGTTGGGTGCAGGCGGCGTTGTAGGCGCCCACACCATCCCAGCTCAGGCCTTGCCTGGCCAGGGTTTGGGCGAGCAGCCAGGCGCCCACATGGATGTTGGTGCAGGGGCTGTACAGGTCGCTCTCGGAGATGCCGAATCGCGCCAACGCGGGCAGATTCGAGCTGTTGATCTGCATCAGCCCGATGTCATAACTGCCTGTGCGTTGCCGGTGGCTGAGGTTGAGCGCTGCGGGATTGAGGTGCGACTCGACCTTTGCCACGGCATAGAGCAGCTGCGACGAAACGCCATATCGTTGCGCTGCCTCGTCCCAACAAGCAAGGGCATATGTCTGCAGGCTCAGCAGCGCGAGACATCCAGGCAAGAGATTCCATTGCATGGAGCACTCCCAACAAGACAGATGGACCCGCCATTGCGTTTCGCAAGGTGGGGCGGACTGGGTGAGACCGGCATGGGGCCGATCGAGGTCTTGTTCAGGTCAGCCGTGGCTGGAGGGCCTTGGCGTGGTCAGGGCACGTGAATCGCTTGGAGATTTCTCATGCCGTGTTCGGGTAAGAGCGCTGGGCGGTCGTTGAGTTCAGCGTTCCTGTGTGACGTGTTCTGCACGAAAGCGCTGTGCCATGTTGATGCGAGCTTGTTGCAGGACGCTGGCGCCGGTCTCATCCGCCTGCTGACACAGCGCCACGCAGGCGGTGGTCAAGTGATCGAGTTGAAACTTCGGATTGGGGTGCCGGTTGGCGGGTGAGCGCTGCAACTCAAGGAGCAAGTCGTACTGCGGTCGCCACAGGGCTTCCCGACGGCGAGGCGTGTTGGGCGATCGGGCCACGAGGTCGGTCCCGAGAAAACCGAAGACCTGCCTTGCCGCTTCGGGGCTGGAGAAGATCAGGGAGACGCAGGCACTGATCAGGTCAGGGAATCGAAAGGTCGGACCAACGTTTTGATCGGACTTGAGAACGCCATAGAGCCAGACATGTTCTTCCAGCCACAGCCGTGTTTCGATGACATCTGATGGCTGGGCTTCCACTGTCGTGGTGTGTCGAAAGCCCTGAAATCCGGGCGTTGCAGCGGTGAGCATGGTGCGTACCTCTGTTCTCTGAATTGGCATTCGCTCGGGGGAGCGCATGAGCACAGATTACGGACTGGGCGCCGCATGGTCACGGGTGAATGCTGGCTTTGTCATGGGGGTTTCGCCTCCAGTTCATGGCGAGTACTGGCGACTTTTTTTGCAAAAAAGAAGCCCGCCGATCAACTGGTGATCAGCGAGCGCAAGACGCATCGCTGTCATCACGGTGCGCCACCGGCTCAGGGAGGAAAAGCCGGGCCGAGGTACGAACCAGCGGCCCGGAAATGATACTGGGATTCACCCAAACTGGCATTGAACTCTTGGTGGCCTTGCACCTAGATCGCGTATTGCCACCTGCATCTGGCCAGCTTTCCGGGTGAAGTGCGACCGCTGCTATGACTCACGCAGCCGGTCTGACGCCAGTTTTGTGGTCACATGGTCCGTACGCCTCAGGACAGCTGGTCAGGCGGGGCAGCCGCCAGGCAAAGAATCACCAGGTGATTGATGCAGGTGCCGATGTCGGCGATGGCGTGCGCTTTGTCGACGATGAAGAACACTTCTCCTTCTTTTGGCAGGTCGTGCCATGCGCTTGTGTCGAACATGTTGTGGTGAAACTTATCCCCAACAGCGAACGACTGAAACGTGCTGCCTGCTTCGATTTGCGCCACGGGGTCATTGCGCATGGATCGAATCCGGATTTCCAGCGTGTGGGTGACGGGCTTTAAACTCTTCATTTGAATTCCTGGGTAACTGAGAAGCGTCCATTGTTGGTTGTCGCATCAACTGCCTTACGGGCTGTTTTCCGAACGGGACGACCATGCCGATCTGTCTGAATTTCAGGGCCATTTGCCCACGATCTGGTCGTGCCCACACAGAGCGTTACGTCTTCTTGGCGTACGCCGACATCGCCAGCAAGCCGATTTTTTGAGGACAACATGGACAAAGCAGAACAGATCCTGCCCAACCAAAGCTCCCGCGATGATGTGCTTCGCAAGGTCGGCCGCAATGTGCTGTTGTTTCAGCAGATCGAGGCGCTGCTGAAATTTCTTGTGGCCAACCACAGGGGAGATGGCAGCGCGTCGAATTTCCAAGAGCGGCAGCAGCAACGCACGGAGAAAACGCACAAGCAGATGATGGGGAAGTTGGTCGAGCAATTCACCGATGGCATCCTCTCTGACGCGGGTGAGCCAACTGTCGAGCCGGAGGACCTCACCGAGGTGTGGATGTCATTCACGTTCACGACGTCAGGAGACGAGGAGTTTTACGAGGCGCAACGTGCGGACATGAAGCGCATGGTGGACGAGCGCAACGACCTGATTCACCATTTCTTACCCCGGTGGCAGCCGGACTCACCAGAGAGGATGGCAGAGGCAGCCAACTACCTCGATGAGCAGCGCGCCAGGGTGATGCCCATGTTTGAACATCTGCGATCTGTCTCCAAGGCGCTGATTGATGTGGGGCAGTCCATGGCCGCGTTCATGGCGTCCGAAGAAGGCCAGCGCCATTTCGAGTTGATCCTGTTGCAGCACAGCCCGTTGGTTTCGGTTCTGAAACAGGTGGCTGAACAAAAGCATCGGGCCGATGGCTGGGCCTACCTTGCTGACGCGGGGCGCATTGCGTGGCTGCAGGAGCCCAAGGCAGTGACGCACATGAAGGAGCGTCAGGGCCACGCAACCTTAAAGAAGCTGGCTTTGGCCTCAGATCTCTTCGACGTGTTTGATGAACCCTTGCCCGGAGGCGGATACCGTACCTTGTACAAAGCCAAAGCCGGGTCCACGATAAAGCGCGACGGTGTTTAGCTTCGTTTCCCTCTCAACGCCAAGCCGGCGCCGACCACGGCAGCCAGTACAACTGCGCAGCCCCACGCGATGAAAAAAGCATTTGCTGCCGATGGGTTTGCATCGAACAAGCTTCCCTGTCCATGGCGCACAAGTACACCGTACGCGTACAAACCGGACCAAGCGAGAGTGGTTGCTGTTATTGCGCCCAACAGCGCACCCAGTAGGACGCGAATGACTGTCATAGGATAGGGAAGAACAAGATGCTCTTTGAATCGCGAAGGTCGGACCAAATGCCTGGAATAACGATCCCAAAACGAGCACGCAAGCCCGTGCCAAATCCCGTCATTTTCTCGCCATTCCATAGGTCGATGTGACCACCTGTGCCCCTTCCTGCGGCCTCGCCATCTCTGCGCCAGTAACCACCAAAGAAAATGATGCCTGTTCGGCCTTGAACCTTCTTCGCCCAGTCACTTCCAGTGATGTCCTCTGGCTTCGTTGGCAAGCCGCAAAACGGGTGTCTCTTTAGCCATGACGCCAACTCATCTGCTTTGGTCGCAGCAAATTTGCCGTTCAACATGATGCGGCCAATCGTCTGACCTTTTACATCGACATTGGCCGGGGTGAACGACTTCATCGTGAGTCCGACCTTGTGAAAGGTCGCGCTCATTCGGATGGCACACTGATTTTCAAAGCCATCAGGAGCCTTGCCTGTCTTGGGGTCAACGTAGGGATCGCCCGTGACGTAATTGCTCCACAAGTCTGTGAATTTGATCGCTTCTACATTGACCTTGCAAATTGAATCAGGTGTGGCGTTCGTTCTGACCTTTGCGCTTTGTTTCAGGGCTTTGGTCATGACGCCTCCGTCATGTGCTCAAGCGCATCTTCACCCCAAAGCGTTTCATAGTCTTGCTCGTTGTCTGTGATGACGCGCGGCAACTGGCCGTTTTCATCCAGTCGGCCAGAGAAAGTCCGCCCATCAGCCGTTTTGATAAACCAAGGCAATCCAACGAGCGTGGCTGTCCCGTTCAAGACGACAAGTTGTGTTTGCTCATCGAACTTCACCGGATTGCGGGCTTCGGCAGCCACGTACCCTGCGGCGGCTGCACGGGCCGCTTGAGAGGCGGCTGCGGCTTGAGGGTTGGAAGACCCACCATCGGATACTGTTGACACGGCTTGACCTGCAATCAACGTGGCTCCGCATGCGCATTTATCGCCGTGGCGAGCCGCAGGTTTCCCGTCGATGATCATCGTCGGATCACCTGTGACGATTACCGTTGGGCCATGCCCACGCTTCGGACACGTGACTTGATCGCCGACACGGGCAATGCCTTTGCCGTGCGTGTCGGTCATCATTGACGCTTCAATCACAACGCCGCCGTGGTCGGTCTGGTCACCCAGAACGATGAAAGGTCGTCCCATTTTTCTCACCCTGCTTTTGTTGCCCGGACTCTATCAATCAGGTGTAACGAAGTTGTTTCGTTCCCAATTCAAATTGATGAATGGACCAATCTCAAGCTCTTCGATGAAAGTCCCTGATCGCTGTCCCCATCAACGTACCGATGACCACAGGCACGCATGGCACGACCAGGGGGTGCAAGGTGATGGGCAGCACAAACGCCAAGACGGTTGCGCAACTGGTCAGGATGGCCAAACTGGCATACAGGGCGAACATCTCCGGGCTGTGGTGCAGAAACTCTTTGGCTTTGACCATTCGCACAAGGTAGCCATCCACCATGGCCGCAATCGGGAAGGCCAACAGCCAGGGGAGCCACTCCAGCAGCATGGCCAGCCGGAAGCTGGCGAGCAGCAGCAGCGCATCAATTGATCGGAAGTAGGGATTGTTGAACAACCGCTGGTTGACCGAGGCCATTTCTCGCCCGACTGCTGCGTTGACGCCACCCGCGGGGGCAGCGTCCTTGGACGAGGGGACGGGTGATGCCTGACGTGCAGACTCCTGCATGCTCATCGCACGAGACAGCATGCGGGTGCCTGCGTTCTTGCCCCAGAACACCGCCGCATTGGTGTGTTCCGTTCGCAGTTGCTCTACGAACCGTTCTGGTGGGTGGGCGGACGGCACATAGAGAACAAGAACCAGCAGTGCCAGCAGTGACACCACGGCCATCGCCCTGATCATGCGGCTCTCCTGATGGATTGATGGCCCCCTTGCGCATCCGGATCCAGGATGGGGAAGCGGCCCTTGATGATGCGCCCCCCAGACACCGAGGCAAAGTACTGGAGGTTGGGTAGTTTGCCCAGGACATCAGCGGGCACCATCTCCTCGAAGCTCTCAGAGAGTTGGCTTGAATAACTGGTCGAAAAGTCGCCCAGATGGGTGTCCGCACCATGGCCCAGACCAATGCGCATCGAATGGATGGCGGTCTTGCCAAAGGTCTCAACAACGAAGTCCTGTGTCGGGCGGTCTTTCGATCGCAGGGCGATGAGGTTGTTCAGGTTTCCCAGTGCCATGCGTGCTGCCGCTTCGCTGCCCAAGCGTTTGGCCAGGTCGGCCAAGGTCTGCATCGCGCAGGTGGTGTAGATGCCGCCTTCCGCACCCTTGTTGAGGATCTCGATCAGTGGCTGGTTGATGACGTTGGCCACTTCGTCCACAAACAGCGCAATGCGCCGGTAGCCGCCCAGGTTGTAGCGCATGCCCGCTCGTGCGGCCAGG
>CAYPUS010000167.1:0-7062 GCA_964413815.1 uncultured Aquabacterium sp.
GCTGGCCGACCAGGTCGCCGTCAACATCAAGAAATACGCCAGCAAGACCAATCTGCGCGTGGCCGTGGTGTTCGGCGGCATGGACATGAAGCCCCAGACCGCCGAGCTCAAGGCCGGCGTCGAGGTGCTGATCGCCACGCCGGGCCGCCTGCTGGACCACATCGAGGCCAAGAACTGCATCCTCTCGCAGGTCGAATACGTCGTGCTCGACGAGGCCGACCGCATGCTGGACATCGGCTTCCTGCCCGATCTGCAGCGCATCCTGAGCTACCTGCCCAAGCAGCGCCAGACCCTGCTGTTCTCGGCCACGTTTTCGCCCGAGATCAAGAAGCTGGCGCAAAGCTATCTGCAAGACCCGGTGCTGGTCGAAGTGGCCCGCCCGAACGCCACCGCCACCAATGTGGAGCAGCGTTTCTACAAGGTCGACGACGACAACAAGCGTTATGCCATCCGCCAGATCCTGCGCGAGCGCGGCATCACGCAGAGCATCGTGTTCGTGAACTCCAAGCTGGGCGCGGCGCGCCTGGCCCGCGCTTTCGAGCGCGACGGCCTGCGCACCACTGCCCTGCACGGCGACAAGTCGCAAGACGAGCGCCTCAAGGCCCTGGCGGCCTTCAAGGCCGGCGAGATGGACCTGCTGGTGGCCACCGATGTGGCCGCGCGCGGCATCGACATCGCGGCCCTGCCCGCGGTGTTCAATTACGACATTCCCTTCAACGCGGAAGACTACGTGCACCGCATCGGCCGCACGGGCCGCGCCGGCGCGAGCGGCCTGGCCGTCTCGCTGGTGACGGGCTCCGATGCGCGGCTGATGTCCGACATCGAAAAGCTCATCAAGAAGAAGATCGATGTCGAGCCTTTCGAGCTCGAATCGCGCGGCGGCAGCCGTGGCCGCAGCGATGAGCGCGGCGAGCGGGGTGGTGACCGTGGTGCTTACCGCCGCGATCGCCGCAGCGAGGCCGACGAGCGTCCGGACATGCCGTCCGCAGCAGGGGCTGCGCCCGCCAGCGCGCCCCGCGATGCGGCGCGCCCGGCATCCCGTTCCGCTTCTCGCCGTCCTGCCGATCCCTTCTTCGACAAGCCCTACGAGCCCGATCCTTCTGCCGATCCCGTCTGGGAAAAGAAGGATGCGAGCGCCGCCCCGGCGTCGGCCGTGGCCTCCGGCGGCGGCCTGTCCCGTTTCATCAAGCCCAAGCGCAAGGTGGCCGCCTTGCTGGGCGGCAGCGGCACGGCGGCGAGCGGCAACCGCCGCTGACCCCATCCTCAACCTCCGGCTGACAGCGGGGCGCCCTTGCGCCCCTTTGCGAGATCAGTTCGGGTCCGCGGTCGGGAAGCTTGCCAGCTTCGCCTGACAAGCGAGGGCCGCGGTGGTGTCCACCATGCCTGTCTCGGACGTCGCCTCGGACGGTTCGGCTGGCGCGGCCTTGTCCAGGACCTGGATTTCAGAGGCCGTGATTTCGCCGTTGACCACGCTGCCCCTCAAGCGCACACGCTCGCCCTTTTCCGGCATGCCGCAGGCGGGCTCCGGCGCCCCTTCGGCGTTCACCATGATGTTGCCCAGCCAGAAGCGTTTGCGGTTGACCGGATCGTAGGCCGTGACGACCCCGTCGAGGTAGGCATCGAAGGCCGGGCCGGTGGCGTCGTCGGCCAGGCGCGGCAGCGTCACCTCGACTGTGTTGCTCAGGTCGGCGATGCTGGGGAAGACCGATGCATCGAGGATCGAGGCCGGGAAGGCCAGCCTGACCACGTTGTGGCCCGAGGCGTATTCGCCGGTCTTTTGCCAGACGAAAGGCAGGCCCACCAGCTTGTAGCGGCTGTCTGTCTGGGCCTCGATCAGCCCCTGAATCACGAACAGCGCCCGGTTGACCTCCTCGGTGCGGCGGATCACGCGGGTGGCCACCAGCAGCGGCAGGTTGGCCTTGCGCGTCGAATCCAGGAAGCCATGCACCTCGATGACATCCTGCAGTGCGATGTCGGCCAGGCCGTTTGGCAGCGAGTCTTCGTCGTAAAGGGTGTGGTCGGTGACTTGCACCTTCATGCCCAGCACGATCAACTCCACACCCTGCACGCCCAGCACGCGCCCCAGCACCTGACTGGCGATGCGCACATGAAGGGCCTTGGCCCTCAGCCGGCCATCGCGCGTCTCGATGCCCGAGCCGTCCACCTCCACCATCATGCCGGGCTGCAGCGCCGTGGTGGTGAGCTTGTCCGCAGGGTGGTTGATGTTGCGCACATCCGCGTCGGCGGCATCGAAGTGCACGCCGTTGACCACCAGGTCCTCGCCCACGGCCGTGACGACGCCGGCCACGTAAGACCGTCCGGTCGAGCCCGTGCCGCCACTGCCCACGCCGGCGAAGCGGGGATCCGCGCCTTCGCCGCCGCCCCCGCAGCCGATCAGCAGCAGGACAGCCAGGCACAGGCCCAGCCAGGTCTTGATGCGTGTCATGTGTCGGTCTCCCCGTCCCCTGGCGCTTGTTCTGGCAGCGCGGTGTCCTCGTCGTAGCTGTACAGGCCGATGCGGATCCGTTTGGTCTGCGGCTTGTTGGCGGCCTTGTCGGCCTCGATGCGCGCTTCCAGCAGGGGCACGGCCTGCGCCAGCAACTGCTTCCACTGCTCGGCCACGAACTGCCGCACCACGGCCAGCGATTCTTCGGCCAGCTCGTCCGCGAAAACGGCCTGGTCGAAATGCTGGCGGGGCGTCTTGCCGATGACGTTGTGAACCGCGCCGCTCAGATGATCACCGACATTGGCGCCGAGGAAGTCGAGCATGTGCGCGCGATCACCCCCCGGAACGTAGGTATCGCTCAGCAAAGAGACCTCGTCCGTGTGCTCATCCAGTGAGGCCAACCCTAATCGGCACAATTCGTCAAGCAGACTGCGGGGGTGCACGTCCTGCGTCACCGAGCGCGCCAGCGACTCGAAACTGGGGGCGCTGCCTTGGCGTTTGAGCGGCAGGTGGCCGCCATCGGGGCTCTTGAGCGAAGGATCGGTCACCCAGCGTGTGAAGACCTCCGATGCGACCGATGGCGCGGCCCGGCGTGCGGCTTCGGGCGCCATGCTGGTCAGGCGGGTGACCTCACGCCGGTTGATGCCGGTGATGGTGCTGATGCGGCTGACCAGGCGGTTGGGTGGCAGCCCCTGCGCGAGCAGCGATCCCCGTGCGGCCTCGATGAAGGTTTCCTTGAGGGCCTCTTCCACGGCCGAGAAAGGCAGGCCGTAGGACACGGCCAGGCGCGCCATCGGCGCCAGCAGCGTGCGCAAGGTGTTCTGAAGGGCGTCCCCGCCTGCGGCGGCGCTCGCGCCTCCAGTGTGGGTGTCGTCCGACATACGGGGATGAGAGGGTTGAATGTTCCGCATTATAAATGTGCGAATTTCACACTTACATGTAAGTGAATGAAACTGCGAGAGGCTTCGAATGGTGCCCGGTTCGGACTTGTCCTTCGGGCAGACCCGGATGGCGCTCAGTTTCAATTTGTTTCATCTTCCGATTGATCCGCAAATGTGCGCATGTCACATTTCGATGCATGCGCTGTCACGCTGCGGCACGGTCGGGGGGGCGGCTGCGACGCAAAGGTGTCAAGGGAAGTGGAACAAGAGACGAGCGACCTCTGCATGGAGGGCGATATGAAAAAACGAGCCAAGCAGTTCCTGGGAAGTCTGGCCTTGATGGGGGCGTGCCTTTCGTACGCCACCGTCATGGATCAGGCTTCAGGCAGTATCACGGGACCAGGCCCGTGGCATGGTGCAGTACTGGCCGGCGAATGACTGGCGTCGGGCAGAAGCGGGGCGGTCATGGGAGTTCGACCGCCCCCATCCGTGCGGCGATGGTGCCTGCGCGGTTGAGGACATAAGCCGAGCGCGGCAGCTTCTCGAAGCGCTTGGGAGCAGGCAGCATCACCGCCAGCCGAGCCGCCTGGATGGCGCTCAGGCGCGAAGCATCCTGATGGAAGTAGTTGCGGGCCGCCGCTTGCGCGCCGAACAGGCCTTCCCCCCATTCCACATTGTTCAGGTAGATGGACAGGATCCTTTCCTTGTCCAGCAGGCCTTCGAGCATGAAGGTCAGCACGAACTCCTGCCCCTTGCGCAGGAAGTTGCGCTCGCCACTGAGGAACAGGTTCTTGGCCAGTTGCTGCGTGATGGTCGAGCCGCCGACGATTTTTGCGGTCTTGAGCATGGCCTCGGTCGGGGCGGGGGGCACGGGCCGTCCTCGCTTTTGCGCACGCGCCACGGCGCGCTCATGGCGGGCCAGGGCCTCTTCGCGCTGTTTTTGCACGCGCGCCTGGGCCCGGCTGTTTTTCTCCCAGGCCTTGTGCAGGGCGCCCCATTCGACGCCGCCGTGGTCGACGAAGTTCGCGTCTTCCGATGCGATCACCGCCCGCTTGAGGTTGTCGGAGATCTGGTTGGAGGGCCGCCAGCTCTGGGCCCAGGCAATGCGGCCTTGCTCGCGCAGCAGCCGGCTCATCTCGCTGCGCTGAAACGCCGTGGACTGCGGGTCGATCCAGCGCATCAGCGTGATGCGGCCCAGAAAGAACAGCTGCAGCGACAGTCCGCTGAGCAGGACGAGAAGGACGATTCGCCAGGCGGTGCGCATCTTCATCGGGCAGCTCTTGGCCGTTCAGTGGTCCAACTGGCCATCGACCAGGGCACGCAGGTGGGCCAGCACCGGCCCGGTGTCGGGCCGCAGGCCGCGCCACAGGGCGAAGCTTTCGGCGGCCTGTTCCACCAGCATGCCCAGACCATCGCGTGGCACGGCGCCGTGGGCGCGCGCCCAGTCCAGGAAGGCCAGCGCCGCGCGGCCATACATCATGTCCAGCGCCAGCGCGCCTGGCTTGAGCACGGCCGGGCCCACGGGCACACCGCTGCCGGCCAGGCTGGCGGCGGTGCCGTTGATGAAGACGTCATAGGCTTGGCCCGGGTCATCCAGGCCGCGTGCGGACAGGCCCACGCCGTGCTGCGCGGCCCAGTCGGCATGGCGCGCCACGATGGCTTGGGCCTTGGCCACCGTGCGGTTGGCCATCACGATCTCCGCCGGCCGCGCCTCGATCAGCGGCCCCAGCACGCCCGCGCTGGCCCCGCCCGCGCCCAGCAGCAGCACGCGCTGGCCGGCCAGCGGCACCTGCGCATTCAGGCGGATGTCGCGCACCAGGCCGACCCCATCGGTGTTGTCGGCCAGCCAGCCGCCTTCGCTGTCCGGATCGAAGCGCAGGGTGTTGGCCGCCTGCGCGAGCACGGCCCGCGGCGTGTGCCGGCTGGCCAGCTCGAAGGCTTCGAACTTGAAGGGCACGGTGACATTGCAGCCCCGCCCGCCTTGCGCCGCGAAGGCGCGGATGTGCGGCTTGAAGCCATCCAGCGGGCACAGCAGGCGCGCATAGTCCATCGCCTGACCGGTCTGCTGGGCGAACAGACTGTGAATCAGCGGCGAGCGGCTGTGCTCCACCGGATTGCCGGCGACGGCATAGCGGTCAGGGGTGGTCGTCATGTGTGGGCAGGGGCGGGAAGGGGCTCGTGCGTACGCGGCCGGGTGGGACGATCAGGGGGTCAGGGGCGCATCAGGGCGCCGCAGCGGCCGGGCTGGCGGCCTGGGTCGTGGCCTGCATGCCGGCATCGCGCGTGAACCGGAAGCGTGAAGAGATCAGCAGCAGGTCACGCCCGGCGATCACTTCGGGCGGCACCGGCCCGAATGGCCCCGAGGCCATGACGATGGCGCGCGCGCGGCGGTCGAGCTGCGGGTTGTCCGAGGGCTGGGTGACGATGGTGTCGACCACCCGGCCTTGGCGGTCCAGCCAGACTTCCATCACCAGCTCGCCATAGAGTTTCTGGCCGCCGGAGGTGGGGAAGTGCTCGGTGCCGGCGCGCTCGACCTGGGTGCGGAACTGGCTGTAGTACAGCGCATCGGCCGATTTCATCGTGGCCGGGCTGATGTAGCGCTTCTTGGGCCGCTCGTTTTCTTCGCGGATGCGCTTGTCGATCTCGGCCAGCAGCTTGGTCAGCTGGCGGCGGCGCTCTTCCTCGGCGCGGGTCTGGTCGGTGTCGGCCTTGGCGCGCGGCTGCGGCGGGGGCAGGGCCGACAATTCCTCGCGCAGCTGCGTGAGCAACTGCTGCTGCTCCTGCTGCATCTGCTCGATCATGCGGGCAGTCTGCTCGATCGAGTCCCCGGTTTCGGAGGTCAGGGCGGGTGGCAGGGGCGAAGTCGCGCGGCCGGTGCTCTCGCCGCCTCCGGCCAGGTTCTGCTGGGCCAGGGCCTGCGGCTTGTCGGGCCGGGCCTCGGTGCCGGCGTTGACCAGGATCACCTCCAACGGGGTGTCGCGGAAGGCCCGCTCGAAGCCTTCGGGATCGACGAAGCGGAAACTCAGCAGGCCGACATGGATCAGGACCGACACCCCCAGGCACAGCTGCAGGAGGGTGACTTGCTTCCACAGTGACAACAAACGAGGCGGCATCCGGTGTGAGAGGTCGGTCGGGGTCTGGGGGTTGAGGTCAGGGTGCGGGTGCGTCGGCCGCGGGCGTGTCCGCGTCGGTCACGTCGATGGCCAGCGTCAATGGCCCTGCATTGTCCAGCACCTCATCGTCCGCCTCGCCTTCGGTATCACCCTCGGTTGCTGCACCCGCCGCCGTGTCCAGGCGGGCGATGACGCTGGCATGCACATCCAGTGTCAGCTCGTCCACGCCATTGATGCGCACGCGCACCCGGGCGTGGCGCGGCAGGCCGTCGGCACCGACGGCCTTGAAGACCAGGGGCAGGGTATCGGCGCGCACCAGGCCATTGACCATCACCGCGCAGTCCAACTCGGTGATCTGCTGCTGGCCCAGGTACTTCAGGGTCCAGTAGCGCTCCAGGCTGGACTGGAAGCCGTTGTAGGCGCTGTAGGCGGTGTCGAAGTTCGAGATGATGGCGAACAGGTCCGCGTCCTTGGGCTTGAAGGGCGCGGCCAGTGCGGCGGTGCGGCCATGCTTGGCGCAGGCCACGATCTGCCACTGGTTGACCAGGTCCACATAGCGCCGCAGCGGCGAGGTGGCCCAGGTGTACTGCGCCACGCCCATGCCGGCGTGTGGCAGGGCCTT
>CAYPUS010000168.1:0-7040 GCA_964413815.1 uncultured Aquabacterium sp.
CCACCGCGGCCTGCTTGCCTGGACAGGCCGCGGTGGCCTCATGGGCCAGCACCCGCTTCACACCGCTGTCCTGGATCATGAAGGCCAGGCGTGCCGGCGGGTAGGCGGGATCCAGCGGGACATAGGCTGCACCCGCTTTCAGGATGGCCAGCACAGCCACGACCATGTCCAGGCCCCGCTCCACCGCCACGCCCACGCGCTCCTCGGCCTGAACCCCCAGCCGGATGAGGTGGTGCGCCAGGCGGTTGGCCCAGGCATCGAGTTCGCCATGGCTGCAACGCCGCGGCCCGCACACCAGCGCCAGGGCATCGGCCTGCTGGACCGCCTGCCGGGCGATGCGCCGGTGCACTGGCAGGAAGGCTTGTGCATCCGGATGCAGGGCCGCGCCCATGCCTTGCTGGGCCAGGGCTGCCACCTCGCTGTGGCCCACCATGCGCGCCTGGCCCAGCACGCGGCAGGCAGGGTCAGCCAGGCTCTGCAGCAAGGCCTCCATGTGGCCGGCCAGCGCTTCGACCTGCCCCACCGAAAAGCAGCGTCCTGGCCAGGCATATTCAATGGCCAGGCTCTGCCCAAGGCTCACCGACAGCGTCATCGGATAGCTGGTCTCTTCACGGACCTGCCTCACCCGGAACCGAGGCCCTTGGTCGGCGTGCGCCTGTGCGGACTGCAAGGTTTCATCCACGGGGTAGTTCTCGAACACGATGATGCTGTCGAACAGCGTGCCGCCTTCGAGCTTGGCGCAACGCTGGATCTCGGCCAGCGTCAGATGCTCGTGCTCGCGTGAGGCCGAGTTCTGTGCCTGCAGCGCCTGAAGCCAGGCCAGCTTGTCCTGCCCCGCAGCGGGTCGGGCCACAACGGGCAAGGTGTTGATGAACAGGCCCAGCATGCGCTCGGCGCCAGCCAGTTCTGCCGGACGGCCTGATGTCGTGGCACCGAAACAGACCGCGTCCTGCCCCGTGTAGCGTTGCAGCAGCAGGCACCATGCGGCCTGGACCAGGGTGTTGAGGGTCACCCGTGCCTGGCGCGCGAAGGCCTGCAATCGGGCGGTCAGCGGCGCGTCGAGCCGCCGCCGCAAAGCATGATGGTCCGCCCCGGACTCCAGCCCGGGCTGCGGCAGGGCGCCGGCCAGCAGGGTGGGCACCTCAAGCCCTTGCAGACTCGCCTGCCAATGCCGCCGCGCGGCGTCTTGGTCGCGCGTCTGCAACCACGCGATGTGATCCCGGAAGCGGCCCGCATGGGGCGGCAAGGCCTCGCCCTTGTAGCAGGCCAGCATCTCGGCCATCAGCAAAGACGTGCTCCAGCCATCCAGCAGCAGGTGGTGCCGCGTCCAGATCAGATGATGATGCCCCTGGCCGAGTTGCACCAGCGTCAGCCGCATCAAGGGCGGATCGGCCAGATCGAAGCCACGTTCAAGGTCTTCTCGTGCCAGGTCGTCGAGCAGCGCCCGCTGATCGTGATGGGCCCGAGCATCGTGCACCGTCAAGGGCAAGGGCAGCGATCTGGCCACCCATTGCATGGGCTTGCCGGCGACCTCGGTGAAGCCGGTTCGCAGCGCTTCGTGACGCGCGAGCAGATGCTGCCATGTGTGCGTGAAGCGCTCGGTGTCCAGTCCATCGATGTCGATGCGCACCTGGTTCAGATACGACGTCCCCTGCGGATCGAAGGCATGGTGGAACAGCATGCCCGACTGCATGGGTGAGACCGGATAGAGGTCTGCCAGCTGCCTCATCGCCCCGGGGTTCAAGGGCAAGGCGTCCAAATCCGCCTGTGTGAGGCCCGCCAGCGGTACATCGGAGGGCGTCAGACCGCGCCCCGCGTGCTCGGCGCAATGGCGGATCAGACCTTGGAGTTCATGGAGAAAGGCATCGGCCAGGCGGGCGATGGTGGCGGCATCGTGGATGCGCTCGTTGTAGGTCCACCGCACATGCAGGCGTCCCGCGCGCACCATGGCGCCAAGGTCGATCCAGGTGCGGCGTGTGCTGCCGGGCGCGCGCTGCGCATGGGGCTGGGTCTCGCTCAGACGCCAGATGGGGCGCTCGCCATCCTGCACCAGCGCCGCGTCATCCACCTGCCCCAGGTAGTTGAAGGTGATTTGCGGACGGGCGCCTTCGGCAAGGCCGGCGCCCCTCTCGTCCAGGTAGCGCAGCACGCCATGGCCCAGCCCCTTGTTCGGCACCTGGCGCAGTTGCGCCTTGATCGCACGGATGGCCTGTCCCACGTCGGTGGATCCGCCCGCCCCGGGCCTGAGGCACACGGGGAAGAGGCTTGTGAACCAGCCCACCGTGCGTGACAGGTCGATCTCATCCTGCCCGCCCGTCTCGCGGCCATGGCCTTCAAGTTCCACCAGCACTTGGTCCTTCTTCGACCATGCGCACAAGGTGCGTGCCAGCGCCGTCAGCAGCAGCTCATCGACCTTGACCCGGTAGGCTGCGGGCACCTGGCCCGTCAGCATCGCGGTGGCCTCGTTGTGCAAGGTCGTGTCGATGGTGCGGGTGTCCTCCACGCGATTGGCTTGATCGCCGCGCCCCGGCAAACCGGCATCATGCTCGGCCACTTGCGCCTGCCAGAATGGCAGTTCATGGCGGAAGTGCCCCTGACGTCCCATGTCGACGAGGGTGCGCACCCAGCTTGTCCACGAGGTCGATGGCGCCAGCCCCGGATCCGACGGGCGCACGCAGGCGGCATGCAGGTCCTCGATGAGGACGCGCCACGACACCGCATCGACCACCAGATGGTGTGCGACCAGCAGCAATTGCCCCGGGCGCGAACGCCCGCCGTCCAGCCAGAGGGCCTTGAAAGGATGCGACAGACTCAGGCAGCGCTGGGCATCCTCGATCACGGCCTGGGCTGCCAGGTCCAGTGCCTCCCGCTCGGGATGGGCCCGTGCGGACACCATGCCGGCCAGCCTCACGCAGCGCAGGAGTTCGCCGACCTCCGCCATCGGCCGCACACGCTGGCGCCATGTACCGCCCTGCGCCTCGAAGCACAGGCGCAGCGCTTCATGCCGCGCGACCACCTGCCTGACGGCCTCGCGCACCTGGTTCGCATCCAGGTCCACACAGGAATCCAGCAGCACAGATTGGTTCCAGTGGTGGGCATCCTGGAAGCGCTGGGCGAAGAACCAGTGCTGAACGGGGCTCAGCTCGAATGGCTCGCTGGCATCGGGTGTCGGCACGGCGCCAGACTCCGGCGGCCGCACCTGTGGCTGCCCTTGCGGCTGTGCGATGGTTTCCGCCAGCGCCGCCACCGTCTGCAGCGTCATCAGCTGGCGTGGGCTCACGGCCAAGCCCTGCTTGCGCGCCCGCGCGACGATCTGCAGCGTGAGGATCGAATCACCGCCCAAATCGAAGAAGTTGTCGTGGCGGCCGACCCGCGGCAGCTTGAGCACCTGTGCCCAGATCTCGGCGAGCACCTGCTCGACCGCGTTGCGGGGCGCCTCACCGGCACCAGACTGGGCGCTGGACACCTCCGGGGGCTCGGGCAGTGCCTTGCGATCGATCTTGCCATTGGCTGTCAAGGGCAGCGCCTCAAGGCTCTGGATGGCCGCTGGCACCATGTAGTCCGGCAGTGTGCGGGACAAGGCCTCACGCAGGCGGGCCAATGCAGCGTCGGATCCTGCCGTCCAGCCCTCGTCAGCGCCCTCGCGCCGGTCATGGCCGATCGCGGTCTCCGGCGCCGTGTCTTGAGGCGCGCCAAGCACCACATAGGCCAGCAGACGCTGGCGCCCTTGCGCGTCGGCGCGGGCAATGACCTCGGCCTCGCGCACGCCGGCCTGGGCCCGCAGCACCTGGGCGATCTCCCGCGGTTCGACGCGGTAGCCACGCACCTTGACCTGATCGTCCACACGGCCGAGGAAAACCAGGCTGCCATCGGCGCACTGCTGCACCCGGTCGCCCGTGCGATACAGGCGCGACCCCGGTTCATCGGGATGGGCCACGAAGCGCCCCGCCGTCTCGCCCGGCCGGCCCAGGTAGCCCCGGGCCACACCGGCCCCCCCCAGGAACAACTCCCCCGCCATGCCCCGCGGCAAGGGTTGCAGGTCGGGCCCCAGCACCAGCGCCTGCACATGGTCCAGCGGGGTACCCAGCGGCAGCAAGGGCGCCGCCCCATCGGCCGTCGCGGCATCTGCCATCAGCGCACCCACCGTGGCCTCGGTCGGACCGTAGTGGTTGAACACCCGGCAATCCGGTGCCAGAGCGTGAATGTCTTTCAGCAGCGACCAGGGCGTGGCTTCCCCCCCCAGGATCAAGGCATGGCGCGGCAGCACATCGGCAGGCCGGGCGGCCTGCATCAAGGCCTGCAGGTGGCTTGGCACGATCTTGAGCACATCCACGCGGTGGCCGGCCATGCAGGCCGCAAAGCGGTCCGGATCGAAGGCACATTCCGAGCCGATCATGTGCAGGGTCCGCCCGCTGCACAAGGCACCAAAGAAACTGGTGTGTCCGAGGTCCGCCGCCACGGTGGAGACCATCGCCATCGACGCGGCATCTTCAGGCAAGGCCAGGCGCGCCAGCATGGCCTGCACATAATTGGCCAGGGCGCCGCGGCTGACGACCACACCCTTTGGCTTGCCGGTGGACCCGGATGTGTAGACGATGTAGGCCGCCTGCTCTGGATGGACGGCCACCTGGATCGGCGCGCCACGGCGCCGGGGCGGCTCCCCCGCTGCGCCAATGGGCAGCACCGTCAAACCGGCAGGCGCATCGGCCCAGGGCTGCGCGGCCAGCAGCACACGCGCCGCGCAATCGGCCAGCTGGTGGTGCAGGCGCTCCGTGGGCAGGCGCGGATCAAGAGGCACATAGGCCGCGCCCGCCTTGAGCACAGCCAGCACGGCGACGACGAACGCACATGAGCGCTCGGCCAGGATGGCGACCCGGTCATCGGCACCGATCCCGCGCCCGATCAGGCAAGCCGCCAGCACGTCGGACTGCATGCCCACTTCTTCCTGGCTCAGCGCCCGCATCTCGTCGCGCACGCAGGGCGCATTCGGCCTGGCTTGCCTCACCTGCTGCCACATCGCCAACACATCGCCGTGCGGGAAGGGCTTGTCCGCCCCCTTCAGCTCGGCCAAGGGCCAGGGCATGGGCCAGGCCGTCACCGAGGCTTGCGGGTGGCGCACCACTTGCCCTGCCAGGTGGGTGAAAGCCTGTGCGATCTGCGCCACCGTCTCGGCGCCGAAGCGATCACGGTCGTAGCGCATCTCGAAGGCCAGTCCCTGCGGCCTGTCCACAAAGTCCAGGCTCAGGTCGAAATGCGCACGGCCACCCGACAAGGCCTGGATCGTGACCCGCAAGCCCGCCACCTCCCGGGGCGCGGGCAGCCCATCTTGCTGTGTGCACTTGACCTGAAACAGAGGGTGCACGCCAGGCTGCCGCGGCGGCTGCAGAGCCTCGACCAGCATGTCGAAAGGCAGATCCGGGTGCATGTGCGCATCGAGCACCGTCTCGCGCACCGCGGCCAACAGCGCGGGGAAATCGAAGGACGGCGCGATGCGTGTACGCAGCACCTGCACATTGGTGAGGTAGCCGATCAGACACGCGGTTTCAGGCCGGTGGCGATTGGCGATGGGCGCGCCGATGCGCTGATCGGCCTCGCCACCGATGCGGTAGAGCAGCAGCTTGAGCAGGGCCAGAACGGCCATGAAGGGCGAGGCCTGCGCCTGCCGCGCAATGTGGCGAACGGCCTCGCTCAGGTCCTGGGGCCATTCGAAGCTCAAGATGGCTTCGTTGGCATCCGGCTCAAGGTTGGCGTCACGCGGTGCCTCAGACCCACCTCGGGAGCGGCCCAAAGGCAACACGGTCGGCGGGTGCTCACTGCCCAGCCTGGCCTGCCAGTAAGCCAGCAGGCGATCGCGCTCGCCCGCATCGAACCAGCTGCGCTGCCATGCGGCATGGTCGGCAAACTGGATCGGCAAGGGTTCCAGCTGGGCGGCTCTGCCGGCGCATGCGGCCTCGTAGAAAGCCAGCAGTTCGTCGATCAGGATGGCGACCGAGGCACCATCGCCTGCGATGTGGTGCAAGGTCAGGCCCAGGACATGGACCTCCCCGCTCAGCCGCCAAAGGCACAGGCGCAGTGGCGGCTGCGCATCGAGCTTGAAGGGCGCACGCGCGAAATCGCGCTGATGCCGCTGCAATGCCTGCTCGCGCTCCTGGGCAGGCAGGCCGCTCAGATCGACCTTGGACACGGCCGTCACGACATGGGGCAGCACCTGCTGGAAAGGCTCGCCGTCGTCCTGCGCCGGGTAAACCGTTCGCAAGATCTCATGCCTGTCCATCAAGGCGTGCAGCGCGTTGCTCAGGGCCGCCTCATTCAAGGCGCCTTCGAGCGTCAATGCACCGGGCATGTTGTAGGCCGGACTGTCCTTGTCCAGCTGCCAGGTGAGCCACAGGCTGCGTTGGCTGTAGGACAAGGGCTGCCGCCCTTCGCGCACGGCCGGCACGATGGGCAGCTCTGCGAAGTTCAAGCCTGCCGCCCTCAGCTTCTCGATGAAGCCACGCCGGGCTTCGGGCGCGAGGGCGGCGACACGCCGGGCGATCTGCCGCGCATCGATCTGACTCTGTCGTTCATGGCCTGTCATCTTCACACCTCGAATTCGTTCAACAGGCGGTCCATCGCCTGCAGCTGGTCCGGCCGCTCATCGGTCTTGCGGAAGTGGCCCAGCTCGGCCACATGCGCGGCAAGGGACGCCAGCGTGGGACAGGTAAAAAGCGCCTTGACCGCGATCTGGCAGCCGTGCTGACGGGCCATCAGGGTGGTGATGCGCACGGCCAGCAGCGAATGCCCACCTATCTCGAAGAAGTTCTCGTGCCTGCCGATACGGCCTGGCGGCAGCGCCAGCACCTCGGCCCAGACGGCCGCCAAGGCCTGCTCGATCTCGCCTTGGGGCGCGCGGTCCTGGGCTGGCTGCTCAGATGATGCTGGCTGCGCGGGGCCCGGCTGCTCACCGGCCGTCCTGGCCACCCGGTCCGCCAGATCACTCCGATCACTTGGCAAGGCCTGCCGGTCCACCTTGCCGTTGGCGTTCAAGGGCAAGGCCGCCA
>CAYPUS010000169.1:0-4424 GCA_964413815.1 uncultured Aquabacterium sp.
CGTTCGCCAGATGCTGCGCCGCGTGCAGATCACGAACCCGGGCGACTCCAGCTACATCGCCGGTGAACAGGTCGAGCGCTCGGAGCTGCTGGACACCAACGACAAGCTGCGCGCCGAAGGCAAGATGATCGCCACGCACAGCGATGTGCTGCTGGGCATCACCAAGGCCTCGCTGTCGACCGACTCCTTCATCTCGGCCGCTTCCTTCCAGGAAACGACCCGCGTGCTCACCGAGGCTGCCATCATGGGCAAGCGCGACGAGCTGCGTGGCCTGAAGGAAAACGTCATCGTCGGTCGCCTGATCCCCGCCGGCACCGGCATGGCCTTCCACCAGGCCCGCCGCGCCAAGGAAGAGATGGACGACAGCGAACGCCGCGCCATCGCCATGCAGGAAGCCCAGGAGCGCGCCGCGCTCGAACTGGCAGCCCTGGATGGGGACGATGCCGGGGCGGAAGCGCCTGCCGAAGGTGGCACCGCCGCCGAGTGATCTCGCTCGCTCAGATGGCTTCTTGATGAAGCCATGAAAAAGGCGCCAGGCCCGAAAGGGTTCTGGCGCTTTGTCTTTTTGGGGCCTCAGGCAGGCATCACCGGCAAATCCGTCGCCCCCACATCCACCCCCAGCTGACTCAGCAGCGTCGTCACCTGACCCCGGTGGTGCGTCTGGTGGTTGAACACCTGCATCACCACGACCACATAAGGCAGCGAGATCTCCTTCTTGTAGGTCACGCTCTGAAAGCTGTAGCCCTGCGAGGCGGGCGCCGCATCGATGCCGGCCGCCCAGGCGATCAGGCGTTCGTCCATCGCTTCGCGCGCCGCGCGCAGCGCCTCCCAATCGCTGTGCAGCTCCTGATCGGGCGCCGTCATCCTGACGGGCTCGCCGTGCAGGCGCTCCATCCACGTCCGGTCAGCCAGCAGCAGATGGTTCAGCGTGCCGTGGATCGACCGGAAGAACGCACCCCGGTCGGCTTTGCGCTGCTCGTCCGACAGGCTGGAGGCCGCTTCATAGATCTTGCGGTTCATCCAGCGGTTGTAACGCGCCATCGTGCGCGCGTAGTCACCCAGGTGCCAGCTCGGATCGGAGGGGGCATCGCTCATCGTCTGTTTCCCTTTCGCGCCACGTCGTGTGTTGTTGCCGTGAAGGATGCCACGGCGTTTTCAGCTTGTTTGCATCCGCCTGGAAAGCGGGCCTTTATCCATGCTTGCAGCTCAGGCCATCTCCCTATTCTCGGCCCGCATGTCCACCGCCACCACCCGCCCTGACATGCGCGCTGCCACCCTGAGTTTCGACGTCCGCGTCGCCCGCACCGAAGCCGAACTGGCCGAAGCCTGCCAAGTGCGGGCGCAAGCCTATGGTCACCATCTCGGTGAGGCGGTGGCGCATTTCGCCGAGGTGGAGGCGCTGGACCGCAGCCATCACACCACCGTGCTGCTGGTGCGGGACAAGTCAAGCGGGCAAGCCATCGGCACGGCGCGCATCCAGGCCAGCCGCCGCCAGCCTCTGGTGATCGAAGGCAGTGTCGCACTGCCCCGCGCGATGGCCACGCAATCGCGCGCCGAGGTCACCCGCCTGGCCGTGCTCTCGGGCATCGATCCGCTGGTCAAGCTGGCGATCATGAAGGCGGTCTACCACTTTTGCCTGGCACAAGGCATCCGCTGGCTGGTGATCGGCGCGCGCTGCGAGGCGCTGGCGCGCGGGTACCGCCATCTCGGCTTCGAGCACTTCCTGCCTGCCGGTCAGATGGTGCCGCTGGCGCATGCGGGTGGCATGCCGCACTTCATCCTGACCATGGACGTGCGGGCAGCCCGTCAAAAATGGGAAGAGGGCGGGCACCGGCTCAGGGCCTTCATGCTCGACACCGTGCATCCGGATATGCCGGTGTTTGAGGCCGTGCGGCCTGCGAAGCCTGTGCAAGCTCGTCCGCTTGGGGGGCGGCAGATGCCGCGCCTGGAGTGGGCTCGCCCAAGGCAGCCACGACCGGCTGGCACGCACCGGCCCACTGCCCTATCACTCGTCCCAGCGCTTCCAGCGTACAAGGCTTGGACAGGTAGTCGTCCATGCCCGCAGACATGCAGTCCCGACGCTCGGCGTCGCTTGCCGTGGCGGTCAGCGCGACAATGGGCAGGCGAGGCAGCCCCTGCTGGCTTTCCTGCAGCCGGATCGCACGGGTTGCCTCATAGCCATCCAGCCCCGGCATGTGGCAGTCCATCAGGACAAGATCGGGGCGGCGTGGCGTCTGCAGCGCGACGCGAACCGCCTCTTCCCCATTGCTGACCCGCACCATGTCGGCCCCGATGATCTCCAGGAAGTTGGCGGCCACCAGGGCGTTGATGTCGTTGTCTTCGGCCAGCAGGACCAGGCAGTCGCGCGCAGGTGTCGGCAGCGCAGAGGGCGGCTCGGCCTCGGGGTCGGGCGCCGTGTCCACACGGGCGCCTTGGGCCATGACGGTCAAGGGTGGGGCTTCGGTGCGTGGCAGCAAGGCGGAAAACTCCATCGCCGTGCCGCTGCCCAAGGTGCTGGTGGCGCGGAGGTCGCCGCCCATGGCGCGGGCGATGTCGCGCGCGATCGCCAGACCCAAGCCCGCGCCCTCGATGGCGCCGGCCGGGCCGTCCTCGCTGTCGACCTGCTGAAACGGCTCGAAGATGCGGTCGATCGCTTCTTGATCGCGTTGCCGAGCAGGTTGTGCAGCACCTGCCGGAAACGGGCGGGATCGCCGCGGACCCAGCACGGCGTGGGCAGATCGCTGTGCAAGGCAAAGCGCAGCCCATTGTTTTCAGCGCGAATGGTGTAGATGCCCGCCATTTGCTCGACCTGGGCGCTCAGGTCGAAGGCCTCGCGGCGCAACACGAACTGTCCGGCCTCGATGCGCGAGAGATCGAGCAGGTCGTTGATGAGGCCCAGCAGGTGCTGCCCAGACGACTCGATGAGTTCCACCCGGCGGTTCAGCGCGGGCGCCTGAACATCCCGGTGCAGCAGCTGCGCCATGCCGAGGATGCCGTGCAGCGGGGTGCGCAACTCATGGCTGATGTTGGCCAGGAACTGGGTCTTGACGGCACTTTGCCGCATCGCGGTCTTCAAGGCCTCGTCCTTTTGCTGAGCCAGGGCCTCGGCGCGCCAGCGAAGCTCGATGCCTTCGGCCAGCAGCTTCTGTGAGCGCACGGCGGTCGAGATCTGCAGCACCAGCAACAACAGGAGCCCGACGCCGCCGAGTTGCTCCAGGCCATCGCCCCGCAACATCAGGCCCAGGGCGGTGGGCGCCAGCATGGGCACGGTGTAGCCCGCGGTGAAGCGCGCGCTGACTTGGAGCCCGAAGGTGGCCACGCAGGAAATGCAGGCCAGCACCGCGCTGACGAATGAAACCACCGGCAGCGGTGCGGCCAGCGCGATGTAGAAGCCGGCCGCGCCCCAGGCGGCGGCGTCGACGATCAGGGCGGCAAGGGTCGCGGCCGCCGAGCGCGGCCCGAACGAGGGGTGCTTGAGAAAGCGCCAGCCCTGCCAGGCCCGGTAGACGGACACCGCCAGCCTGAACACCAGCCACACATCGACCACCAGGGCGGCGGCCACCATGCCGCGCAGGGCCAGCGCCAGGGAAATGGCGAAAGCGACCGCCAGGGGCAGCGCCACGCGCGAGTGGGCCCAGATCATGCGCAACTGCACTTCGGCGACCCGCGCCCGTTCGGCCGCCGGCGCAGGGCGCAGACGGTTTCGAGACCAGTTCATGAAGTCGACGAGAGGCTTTGTCATGCGGCAGGAGCTACTGCAACAAATCGCCTTGGAACCGTACCCAGATTCCACTTTGCGCCGAAAACGCGTGCAGGTCCAGCAAAGCGCCGGCCTGCCCCTGGGCGCCGCGGTGAGCCCGCCACAAATCAGGGCGCCGAACCGACGAAAAAAAAGCGCCTGGCCCCCAGGGGCGCAGGCGCTGCAAGGCGTGCGGGTGTCGCCGGCCCGCACCCTCGCTCAGGCGGGGGCGCCGCTCGCTCAGGGCTTGGCCGGCAGGTAGAACTGGTTGGCGATCAGCCGCGGCTCGCGCCGGATCTGGCCATCCAGCGTACCGGGCACCGTGAAGGGCACGATCACGCCCGATGCCAGGATGCCGGTGGTGCCCAGCGCTTCATAGGCGGCCTGCACGCCTTGGTCGCCCACGCCGGAAGCCGTCAGATCCAGGCTGGGATGGGTGGGCGCGCTTGAGGTGTTCAAGCGGGTGGCGGCGAGCGAGGGGCAGGGTGTGGTGATGCAGACGATGCCGGTGCTCTTGACGCCATAGAAGGCCCCCATGGGCTTTTTCTTGCCCTGTGCGGACCAGGCTTCGGTGATCGTCAGCTGGTTGGCGGTGTAAAAACCCGCCGGGGCCGGCTCCAGCACGCCCCGCACGATGGCCTGGCCTTGCGCGGCAGAAAGCTGTTCCAGTTCGACGTTGGCCTTG
>CAYPUS010000169.1:4434-7009 GCA_964413815.1 uncultured Aquabacterium sp.
GCGAACTGCGCATTGAAGGCTGCGCGCTGCTCGTCTGTCCAGCCCAGGGCCCGGGCGTTGAGCTGCACGGCATGGCATTCAGCCTGCAGCGTGCCATCGGCGCAGCGGGTGCGGGTCTTGTTCACGGCCACGACGAAGTAGCCGCCGCACATGGGATAGGCGCACTTGCGAAAGTCCTGGCGCGTGACGATCAGGTAGCTGTCCTTGGTGTCGACAACGGGGGGCAGGGGCTTGCCGATGGCGTCCTGGGCCGATGCGAACAGCGGCGTGGCCAGCAGACAGGTGGCGCTCAACAGGGACAGGGCGGATTTCTGGATGAACATGGGTCTTCCTTCAGCGGGGATGGGTGGATGCGATGAGACAACAACAGCTTCGCGGCCATGTGGAGCGCATACAGCAGGCCGCGTCCCGGCCACGCCATCGAGAGTGGATGACCCTGGGGAGGCCGGCCGTTCAGCGATGTGCAGCGGACTTTACGAGCCGTCTCGGGGGGCGGCAATGCCCTCTGTCAGGGGCCTTCGCTGGGGGGAAGGTTCACAGGCGCCAGTGGGGGTTGCGCCTGCGGCCAACAGGGTCACCGGCGCGTTTCATCGGTCCGCTTCATCGGGGGCAGCCAAGCCCGGGTGGGGCCAGCCCAGCAGCTCCGCCAGGCGCGTCACGACCCAGGTGGCTTCGGCTTCGGACACCCCCGACTCCGGCGAGCAAAGACCCTGCTGGCATCGCGCGAGCACCTCTTGCTCGTCAACCCCGATCTCCACATGGATGCCGCGGCAATGCGTGGTCAGGTGCTGGGCCAGGTCTTCGCAGCATTCGTAGCGATCGCGCAAGGCTTTGAGGGGGATGGTCAGGCGCTTGCGGGCATCGCTGTAGAGCGCGATGAACGAAGGCGGGATCTCGATCTGGTATTCGTCGGACATACGGCTTTGTACCTCAAGCCGCCCGCATCAGCTGCGCGCGGCCCGACCGGCGGCGCGTTGGACAATCACGCCCATGCCCCGCCGCGCCGCGCCTTTGCCACTGCACGACCCAGACCTGCCAGTCTGGCGATTCCGGCCGCGCCTGACCTTGCAGACCCTGACGCGCGGTGACGGCCTGCTCGGCATGACGGCCCACGGACGCTTCGGCCCCCGAGGGCCGCAGGTGTCCATCGCCCGGATCGACTGGACCTACAGCAGCGCACATGGGCTGTACTGGGCCACGCCGGCGCCGACCAGCGTCCTGCACCCGCGCGCCACGGCGGCATTGGACGTGCTCGATGCGCAGGGCCGCCCCCTTGCCCTCGAAAGAGACCCCCATGCCGAGGCCGATGCCCTGGGCGTGCTGATCGACACCGGCCTGCAGCCCCTCGAAGCCGAGGCGCTGCAGTGGCGGGCCCCGCAGCTCGCGCGCGAAGCCGGCCAGGCGCACGAGCCGCTGTGGAGCCTCACGCAAGAAGACCAGTTCGCCGATTTCTGGGCGGAGCAACTGCCCCGCCTGCAGGCGCAGGGCTGGAGCGTGGTTGTGCGGCCCGGCTTCGCGCACCAGAGCGTCCCGGTGGCCGCCTGGCGCCTGGTCGTCAGCGCCCAGACAGGCGAGGTCGAAGGCAAAGAGCCGGTTCTGCCAGCCACCGCCCCGGCGCCCCGCATCACCCCGCTGGGCTCGCCCCGCCGGGAGGGTGCCTGGCTGCTCACCCTGGGCGTCGAGGTCGATGGGCAGACGCTGGACTTGGCGCCCCTGATCGCCGACCTGATCCGGCGCGACAAGCGCTGGCTGTCGGCCAGTGACATCGCCGACATCGACGATGGGGCGCTGATCGTGCTCAAGGCGCCAGGCGGCAAGCGCCTCGAATCGCCCGCGGCGCCGCTCAAGGCCATCGTCGGCGCGATGGTCGACCTGCTGACCGATCCCCGTCGCCACGAGGGGCCCATCCCGCTGAGCGAATGGGATGCCGTGCGGCTGGACACGCTGCGCGAGCGCCTGCACGCCAGCCAGAAGGCCCGGGCCGGCAGCGACGGCCAATGGGCGCTGCAGGGCGATGAGGGGCTCTTTGCGCTGGCGCGGCGCCTCCAGGCGGCCGGCGCGCCCCGCGTCCAGCCCGACCCGCCGGGGCTGGGTGTGCAACTGCGTCCCTACCAGCAGCAGGGCGTGGCCTGGTTGCAGTACCTGCGCGCGCATGGCCTGCACGGCATCCTGGCCGATGACATGGGCCTGGGCAAGACGGCCCAGGCGCTGGCGCATCTGTTGACCGAACAACAGGCGGGCCGCCTGAACCGGCCGGCCCTGGTCGTCGTGCCGACCTCGCTCGTCTTCAACTGGCTGGCTGAGGCCCGGCGGATCGCGCCCACGCTGCGCGTGCTCGTGCTGCAAGGCCCGCAGCGCGCGGCCGACTTCGCCCGCATCCAGAATCACGATCTGATCCTCACCACCTATCCCCTGCTGTGGCGCGACATCGAGGCCCTGGCCGCCCAGCCTTTCCACACCGTCCTGCTTGACGAGGCCCAGACCGTCAAAAATGCCGCCAGCCGGGGCGCGGCCGCCGTGCGGCGCCTGCAGGCGCGCCACCGCCTGTGCCTCACGGGCACGCCGCTGGAGAACC
>CAYPUS010000170.1:0-6948 GCA_964413815.1 uncultured Aquabacterium sp.
TGTTCGTTCTGCCAAGAGACCTGGGCGGGCTTGAGCGGGCGGCCGTCGAGCTCGAGCCCGAAGCGCAGCGCGTCCAGGGCCTCGGGCGGCACGATGGCCGAGAGGTTCTCGGCTTCGGGCTCGCTCATGCTTTCCACGCGCACGAGGTATTCCTTCTCGATGCCCGAGTCCTCGCCGATGAGCTGCTTGGCGATGCGGCCATCCTGGGTCAGCACCAGCAGCCCGGTCGAGTCGATGTCCAGCCGGCCGGCGGGCGCGAGGTTGCGCAGGTGCCCGCGCGTGAGCTGGATGGGCAGGCGGTCTTCCTTCCAGCGGTTTTCGGGCTTGATCAGCGTGACCGCGGGTTCGTAGCCGTCTTCGGCCTGGCCGCTGACGTAGCCGATCGGCTTGTGGATCAGGATGGTGACGCGCTGGGCCTGCTGCGAACGCGCGGCCGGGTCGATGGTGATGACCTGGTCGGGGAAGATGCGCGAGCCCAGCTCGCTGACCACCTCGCCATCGACGCGCACCCAGCCGTGCTCGATCCACTCGTCGGCCTCTCGGCGCGAGGCCAGGCCTTGCTCGCTCATCAGCTTGGACAGGCGCACGCGGCCGTCGTCTTCGCGGGGGGCGGCGGGAGGCTGGGCGGGCACACGCGTGGGAGCCGGGGGCTGCGCGGAGGCAAAGCCAGATCCCGTGGGCCGGCCTTCAGTGCGGCGATCACTGTGACGATCGCTGCGTTGCTCACCTCGTTTTTCATCGGCGTGGGGCCGAGCGCGTTCTGCGCCGCTTGGGTGGCCGCCGCCGCGGGCAGGGGTCTTGCGCGCCGGGCCTGGCGAGGCGGCAGCGGGGCCGTCGCGCCGTGGCCCGCGTGCCGGACCACGGGCCGCATCCTCCTGCCGGGACGAG
Source organism: uncultured Aquabacterium sp. (assembly GCA_964413815.1). GTDB lineage: Bacteria > Pseudomonadota > Gammaproteobacteria > Burkholderiales > Burkholderiaceae_C > Aquabacterium. The sequence goes on from CAYPUS010000170.1 coordinate 889, forward strand.
GGCTTGGGCGCATCCTGCGCGGCCGCGCGCCATGCGGCTTCGCGCGCGGCGGCCTCTTCGCGTGCCTGGGCGGCTTCGGCCGCGCTCAGTCGCTTGCGGGGGGCGGTGCCGGCGCCGCGCACGGGCGGCTTGCGGCGCGGCGCATCGCCTTCGGGCGAGTGGGTGGCAGCGGTCGGCTCGGGCTTTTTGAGGCTGAGCTTCTTCTTGGGTTCGTCGGTCATGGGGTGGGGCCTCCAGCGCGGCGGGTCGACAAAGGTGTCAGCGCCCGCGCAGGAAGAGCGCGTCCAGTTCGCGCAGGGTCAGCTGGCGCCAGGTGGGGCGGCCGTGGTTGCATTGGTCGGCGCGCTCGGTGGCTTCCATGTCGCGCAGCAGGGCGTTCATCTCGGTCAGGGTCAGGCGGCGGTTGGCCCGCACCGCCCCGTGGCAGGCCATGGTGGCCAGCAATTCGTGCTGTGCACGCTGGATCACGTTGCTGGCATCGAGCTGGGACAACTCGGCCAGCACCGAGCGGGCCAGCTCGATCCCGTCGGCCTGCGACAGGGCCATCGGCGTCGAGCGCACGGCCAGCTTGCCGGGGCCGATGGCATCGACATCCAGGCCGAGCGAGAGCAGGGCCTCACGCTGGGTCTCGGCGGTGGCCATCTCCTGCGGTGTGGCGGCAAAGGTCAGCGGGATCAGCAGGGGCTGGCTTTCGAGCTTTTCGTGGGCCAACTGGGCCTTGAGGCGTTCGTAGACGACGCGCTCGTGCGCGGCATGCATGTCCACGATGATCAGGCCCTTGGCGTTTTCAGCCAGCACATAGATGCCGCCGATCTGCGCCACGGCGCGGCCCAGGGGCCATTCCTGGCTGTCGTCCATCTCGGCGGGCGCGATCTGCTGGGGCCAGCCGGTGCCGGGGGCCTGCTTGTCCAGGTCTGCGGGGCGTGGCTGCGCGTTGGCAGCTTGGCTGGTGATGGGGGCCACCGCGTTCGAAGCCTGGCCATCGATCCCCGAGGGCACGATCTTGGGCAGCGCCAGGTCGGCGAAGGGATCGGGCGCCGTGCTGAGCACGGTGGGCTGGGCGGCGCCGGCACTGGCCGCGCCGTCGGTGGGCCAGCCGCCCCAGCGGCGCTCGGGCGCGCTGTCTTGTGCGCGCAGCCAGGGCAGGGGCGCCTGCTGGGTGTTGCCGATGACGGGTGCCACGCGCTCAGCCTTGTCTGCCGTGCCCGCGTTGTCGTCGCCCGCATCGCTGGCCGCGCCTTGCGAGCCGGTCTGCGGCGAGGGTGTGCCACCGGCCGGGGCGCCTGGCATGACCTGGCTTGCCGATGCACTTTGCGCCTGTCCCGCGCGGGACAAGGCCAGCGCGCCTTCGACGGCGCGCCGCACAGCCTGGTGCACCTCGCGCGAATCGCGGAAGCGCACCTCGATCTTGGTCGGGTGCACGTTCACGTCGACCAGCTCGGGCGTGATGTCGATGAACAGCGCGTAGGTGGGCTGGCGGCTGCCGTGCAGCACGTCTTCATAAGCGGCACGCACGCCGTGGGCGAGCAGCTTGTCGCGCACATAGCGGCCGTTGACATAGCAGTACTGCCAGTCGGCCCGGGCGCGTGCGGCGTCCGGCAGGCCGGCGCGGCCATGGATGTGCATGGGGCCGATGTGCAGGTCGACCTCGCGGCTGGTGCGCACGAATTCGTCGCCCAGCACGTCGGCCAGGCGCTGCGCCGGGGTGCCGGCGCGGAGCTGCTCGACCAGCTTGCCTTCGTGCCAGACGCTGAAGGCCACGTCGGGGCGGGCCAGCGCGTGGCGGCGCACGGCTTCCACGCAGTGGGCCAGCTCGGTCGCGTCGGATTTGAGGAACTTGCGGCGTGCCGGCGTGCTGAAGAACAGCTCGCGCACCTCGATGCTGGTGCCCACGCTGCGTGCGGCCGGCGTCAGCTCGCCCGAGCGGGCATCGAGCCGGTGGGCATGCGGGGCATCGGGTGTGCGGCTGGCGATGGATGTTTCGGACACCGAGGCGATGGCGGCCAGCGCCTCGCCCCGAAAGCCCATGGTCGAGACCTTCTCCAGGTCATCGAGCGAGCGGATCTTGCTGGTGGCATGGCGGCGCAGCGCCAGGGGCATTTCGGGCACGGGGATGCCGCAGCCGTCGTCTTCGACCAGGATCTGGCGCACGCCGCCGGCCAGCAGCTTGACGGTGATCTGGGTGGCGCCCGCGTCCAGGGCGTTGTCCACCAGTTCGCGCACGACCGAGGCCGGGCGCTCGACCACCTCGCCGGCCGCGATCTGGCTGATCAGCTCGTCGGGCAGCTCCTGGATGGCACGCCGTGGCGCCGCCGCCTGGCTGGCGCTCGCAAAGGCGGCTTCGTCGGACAGGGGGGCGCGGGCGGGCTCAGGCGTCATCCGCGTATTGTAGAAGGGCACCGGGCAAAGCCGCCGATGTCCGCAACCCCTGCGATCCGGGGCGCGGGCGGCGGTGTCCGGTTTTTCCCCGCCATAATGCGCCGCCATGGACATCGCATACTTCCTGATCGATTTCATCCTGCACGTCGACAAGCACCTCGCCGAGTTCGTGCAGGCCTACGGCCCCTGGGTCTATGCCCTGCTGTTCCTGATCGTTTTTGTGGAAACGGGGCTGGTCGTGATGCCTTTCCTGCCCGGGGACTCGCTGCTGTTCATGGTCGGCGCGCTGGCCGGCACGGGCGCGATGAGCCTGCCGGTGGCGATCGCCGTGCTGCTGGCGGCGGCCATCCTGGGTGACCAGACCAATTACACGATCGGGCGCTACATCGGGCCCAAGGTCTTCCAGTGGGAAGACTCGCGCTGGTTCAACCGCAAGGCCTTCGATGCGGCCCACAACTTCTACGAGAAGCACGGCGGCATCACCATCATCCTCGCGCGCTTCATGCCGTTCATCCGCACCTTCGCGCCCTTCGTGGCGGGCGTGGCCGAGATGAACCGCGCCACCTTCACGGCCTTCAATGTGGTCGGTGCGTTGATCTGGGTGGTGGGCCTGACGGTGGTGGGCTACCAGTTCGGCAACATCCCCTTCGTGCAGCAGCACCTCTCGAAGATCATCTGGGCGATGATCCTCATCCCCGGCCTGATCGCGTTGTATGGCGGCTGGAAGGCCAGCCGTCAGGCGGCGGCGCAGCGGCCTGCGGCCTGAATCGGCGCCTGCGCCCTGGGCCTGAGCCTGAGCCAGGGCCCGATCGGGAAAGGATCACAAAGCCCGGTTGCGGGCCAGCGGCGGGTTCTTCTCGAAATAGCGCTGGATGCCCTTGAGCAGGGCATTGGCCAGTTCGCGCTGGTAGGCCTCGTCCTTGAGCTTGCCTTCTTCTTCCGGATTGGAGATGAAGCCGGTCTCGACCAGGATCGAGGGGATGTCCGGGGCCTTGAGCACCGCGAAGCTGGCCTGCTCCACACGCGGCTTGTGCAACCGCCCGACCTTGCCCAGGTGACCGAGCACGGCGGTGCCGAGCTTGAGGCTGTCCTTGATCTGCGCCGTGGTGGACATGTCCAGCAGGGCGCGCATCACGGCCTTGTCCTTGGCCTTGATGTTGACGCCGCCGACCAGGTCCGAGGCGTTTTCCTTCTTGGCGATCCAGCGGGCCGTGGCGCTGCTGGCGCCGTTTTCGGACAGGGCGAACACCGAGGCGCCGCGCGCATTCGGGTTCATGAAGGCATCGGCGTGGATGGAGACGAACAAGTCGGCCTTCACGCGGCGCGCCTTGACCACGCGCTCATGCAGCGGCACGAAGTAGTCGGACTCGCGCGTCAGCATGGCCCGCATGCCGGGCTGGGCGTTGATCAGCGCGCGCAGCTTCTGGGCCACCGACAGCACCACGTCCTTCTCGTACAGGCCGCTGGGGCCGACCGCGCCGGGGTCTTCCCCGCCATGGCCGGCATCCAGCGCGACGATCACCAGGCGTTGTGCGCCGGCTTTGGCATTGCCGACGGGCACATCGTCCTGCGGTTTGTCGAGGGGCTTGACCGGAGCCTTGGCCACATTGCGCTCGGACCCTGGCTGGGGCTGGCGGTGCAGCTGGCCGATGAAGTCCTCCAGCGCATCGTTCATGGCCTGGGCGGCCTCGCGCGAGTTGGCGCTGTCGGGCAGATTGGGGCGGGCCACGTCAGGCTGCGCGGGGCTGGATGGCGCCTGGCCGGACGGATCGGATGGCGCTGACTGGGCGGGCGGCGCCTCCGTGGGCGCGGTCTGCATCGCCAGCTTGGGGTCGGCCTCGTTCAAGGGGTAGAGGTCGAACACCAGGCGGTGCTTGTAGGCCGCCACCGGGGCCAGGCCGAAAACCTGCGGCTTGATGGGCTGCTTGAGGTCAAGCACGATGCGCGCGACGTTGGGGCGGTTCTGGCCCACGCGCACACCGGCGATGTAGGGATCGTCGTGGCGGATCTTGCTGATCAGTTCCTTGAGGCCGCTGTTGAGGGCCAGACCTTCCACGTCGATCACCAGACGGTCGGGGCCGCCGATGGCAAAGAAAGTGGCGTTGAGCGCGACGTCCGATTCCAGCGTGACCCGCGTGTAGTCATCCGCCGGCCAGACGCGCACGGCCACGAGTTCGGACCCCCAGGCCAGTTCCTTGGGGCCCAGCAGCAGCACGAGCGTGCCGCCCGCGGTCTGTTGCAGCAGGCGGCGGCGCGATACCCGCGCGGGGGGGGCGGGCAGGTCGGGGTGTTGGCGCTCATCCATGGCTGGCAACTCCTGCTGCGTCGGGCTCGGCGGCGGTGGCAAGGGTGGCGGGCAAAGCCTGCAGCGCGCTCAGGGCTTGCTGTCCCGCACCCGTCAGGGCCTGCATGCGCACCTGGCGCACGGTGGGCGCATCGCCGCCGTCTTCGTCTTGCGCCTGCGTGGGGGCCAAGGCGATGTGGATCCGCAAGTCGGCGGTGGGCAGCAGGCCTTGCGCCTTGTCGGGCCATTCGGCCAGCTTGAGGCCGGGCGCGGCGAACAGATCGCGGAAACCGGCGTCTTCCCATTCCTGCGGGTCGTTGAAGCGGTAGAAATCGAAGTGTTGGATGCTCAGGCCGGGCAGTTCATGCGGTTCGACCACCGCATAGCTGGGACTTTTGATGCGCCCGCTCACGCCCAGGCCACGCAGCAGGTGACGGGTGAAGGTGGTCTTGCCAGCGCCCAGCGTGCCATGCAGTTCGATGTAGAAGCTGCCGCCCTCGCGCAGCCCGGGCTGGAGCAGGGCGGCGAGCCGGGCAGCCAACGCTGCGCAATCGGCCTCGTCTTGCCAGACGAAGTCGCGAGTGAGGAGGGCGCCCGTGTCAGGGCTTGCTACGATCGTCAGATGCGTCATGTACTTCAGTCACCGGCCAGCGCTCAGGAGGGCCCACCGATGGACCCGTCCGAGGTGGTGGCGCGCCTGCGCCAATGGGCGGCGGAACTGGGATTTTCTCAGATTGGCGTAGCAGGTGTTGATTTGTCAAGTGCCGAGGCCGGATTGCGGGATTGGTTGGCGCGCGGTTTCCACGGTGAGATGCACTACATGGCGGCCCACGGCCTCAAGCGGGCCAGGCCCGCCGAACTCGTGCCGGGCACCATCCGGGTGATCACGGCGCGCATGGCTTATCTGCCACAGGAGGCTCAAGGAGCGCAGGGGGCGCAGGGGGCGCAGGACGCGGATGCGTGGCGCCGCATCGAATGGGACCGCCTGGCCCGCCCGGGCGCGGCCAATGTCTCGCTCTACGCCCGCGGCCGGGACTATCACAAGGTGCTGCGCGCACGCCTGCAAAAGCTGGCGGATCGGCTGGCCGAGCTGATCGGCCCTTTCGGCTACCGCGTGTTCACCGATTCGGCGCCCGTGCTGGAAGTGGAGTTGGCCAGCCGCAGCGGCCTGGGCTGGCGCGGCAAGCACACGCTGCTGCTTTCACGCGAGGCGGGCTCCTTCTTCTTTCTGGGCGAGATCTATGTCGACGTGCCGCTGCCCGAGACGGCGCCGGAGTCGGCCCACTGCGGCAGTTGCGCGGCCTGCATCGAGGTCTGCCCGACGCAGGCCATCGTGGCGCCGGGCGTGGTGGACGCGCGGCGCTGCATCTCCTATCTGACGATCGAGCACGCGGGCC
>CAYPUS010000171.1:0-1421 GCA_964413815.1 uncultured Aquabacterium sp.
GGCGAAGACACCACCGCCATCACCATTGCCTGGCTGCTGTACTACCTCTACACCCACCCGGTGGTGCAGGCGAAGGTGCGTGTGGAACTCGCGAGCCTCGATGCCGCGCATGCCTCGCTGTCGCCCGAGCACCTGGCGGCCATGAGCTATCTGGATGCCTGCATCAATGAGACCTTGCGGCTCAAGCCCGTGGCCCCCTTCCAGCCGATGGAGACCCTCCATGACATGGTCATCGGAGATGTCCAGGTGCCGGCGGGGACGATGATCATGGGGCTGCAGCGCCACGAAGCCATGGATCCCGCCAAGGTGCCGCAGCCCGATGTCTTCCTGCCCGAGCGCTGGCTGGAGGCCGAAGGCGAACACGGGACGGGCCCAGGTCTCAAGCGCCTGTCCATTCCCTTCGGTGCGGGGCCGCGTGTGTGCCCGGGCCGTCACCTGGCCATCACGGAAATCAAGCTGGCCGTGGCCATGCTGCTCAAGCACTTCGAACTTGAGTACGTGGGAACCGAGGACGGGCAGCCGCCGCGCGAGCTGATGGCGTTCACGATGTCGCCGCTGGGCCTGCAGATGCGCCTGCGCGAGCGGCGCCAGGGTCAGCGTGACCGCCAGGAGGTCACAGGCCGCTGACGAAGGCTTTCAGGCGCGCCAGGCCTTCGCGCAAGTCCTCGCGTGAGGCCGCATAGGACAGGCGCACATGCCGCGCCGCCGTGGCCTGGCCGAAGTCATGGCCAGGCGTCAGCGCCACGTGGGCTTCTTGCAGCGCGCGCTGGCAGAAGTGCATGGCATCCAGGCCGGTGCTGCCGACGTCGATGTAGACATAGAAGGCGCCATCGGGCGGCACGGGCACATGCAGGCCCATGTCGGCCAGGCCCTGCAGCACCAAGGCGCGCCGCTGACCCAACTCCCAGCGGCGGGCCTCGCATTCGGCGATGGATTCCGGGGTGAAGCAGGCCAGGGCCGCGATCTGCGCGGGCGTGGGCGCGCAGATGTAGTAGTTCTGCGCCAGGCGCTCCATCACCGGCACCAGCATGTCGGGCACCACGGCCCAGCCCAGTCGCCAGCCCGTCATGCCAAAGTACTTCGAGAAGCTGTTGATGACGCACACGCCTTCGTCGAAGGCCAGCGCGGTCTGCGGTGCAGGCGAGGCACTGCCGCCATCGCCAGCCGAGCTGCCCGCGCCCGCATCGCTGAGGTTCAGATAGATCTCATCGACGATGCGCCAGGCGCCATGCGTGCGCGCCCACTCGCAGATGGCCGCCAGTTCGGCCGGCGGCACCGAGGTGCCCGTCGGGTTCGAGGGCGTGGCGATCATCAGGCCCCGCGTGGCCGGCCCCCAATGGGCCTGTACGGCGGCGAGGTCCAGCTGAAAACGCGTGCGCGCATCGGCGGGCTTCGGCGCCGATGTGCGCCTGGTGCCCACC
>CAYPUS010000171.1:1431-4647 GCA_964413815.1 uncultured Aquabacterium sp.
CTCGCATCGGTGGGCACCAGGCGCACATCGGCGCCGAAGCCCGCCAGGAAGCGGCGGTTGCAGGGGTAGGACGGGTCGCCCACCAGCACCTCGTCACCGGGGTCCACCAAGGCGGCGGTCAGCAGCAGCAAGGCGGCCGACGCACCGGCCGTGACCACCACGCGCTCGGGCGTGATCTGCACGCCATGGGCGCTTTGGTAGAAGCCGGCGATGGCCTCGCGCAAGGCAGGCAGGCCCAAGGCGCCGGTGTAGGGCAGCGGGGTGTTGGCCGCCGCGATGCCTTGCAGGGCCGCGCGCACGGCCGGGGGCGCGCCGAAGTCGGGCTCGCCCAGGTTGAGGCGGATCACGTGGTGCCCCGCGGCTTCGAGGGCGGCGGCATGCTTGCCGAATTCCATCGCCAGGAAGGGCGCGATGGCTTGGGCGCGTTGGGAGACCTTCATGCGCGGCAGTGTACGTGTGTGGCTTGCCGCCGTTCAGGGCAGGGTCTGCGGATCGCCTGAGGCGGCAGGCCAGCCTTCGAACACCTGCGCGGCCGGCGCCACGGTGCCGCACTGATCGAGGCGGTAGCCCGCCAGCGCCCCGATGGCGTCCTGACAGGCGGGGCTTTGCAGCAGCGCGATCACGCGCTGCATGCCGGGGTTGTCCAGCGCGGCAGGCGGCACGAGCAGGCCATAGCGTTCGGTCTGCACGGGGATGAACTCCAGCCCGAAGCGGCGCGCCGAGGTCTCGACCCCGAAGCCGGCATCGGCCATGTCGCTGGCCACATAGGCGGCCACGGCCGAGTGGGTGTGCTCGCCCGTGCCGCCTTCGGCCAGCGCCGTCGGGTCCAGGCCCTCGCGGCGCAGCAGGGTTTCGAGCAGCAGGCGGGTGCCCGAGCCGTGGTTGCGTGCCACGAAGCGCACATCGGGCCGCAGCAGATCGGCCAGGCCATCGATGTGCAGGGGGTTGCCGGGTTTGAGCATCAGCCCCTGGCGGCGGGTGACCATGTGCACGTAGTGCCAGTCGGGCCCAAGCCAGCGTCCGCATTGGCGCAGCACCTCGCGCCCCACCTCGCCCCCAGCCACGGGCAGGTGCAGGCTGGCCACGTCGGCCAGGCCGGCATGCAGCGCGGCCAGCGCCTGGCTGCTGTCGGCGTAGCGCCAGTCCAGCGGGAAAGCGGCCTCACCCAGCAGGCGCTGCAGCACCTCGATCGCGAAGCCGTGGCTCGCGCACACGCGCAAGGGGCGCTCGGCATGGCTGAGCACGCGGTGCAGCTCGGTCTGCAACTCGAAGGCCAGGCTGTCGAGCTGGGGCCGCAGGCGCGCTTCGAAGCGGCGCTGCGCCCACACCAGGGCCTCACCCAGAGGCGTGAGCCGAGAGCCCTTGCCCCGTGACATGCTCACCAGCGGCGCGCCCATGGCGGCCTGGGCATCCTGGACCAGCTTCCAGGTGTGGCGGTAAGAGGCGCCGGTCGCCTGGCAGGCGGCCGACAGGCTGCCGTGCGTCTGGATGGCCAGCAGCCAGCCCAGCACCTTGGGCGGCAGGGCCTGGCCCTGGGGGCCGGTGACCTGCCAGGCGGGGTCGATGTGGACGTGGAGGGCCTTCATATGCTTTTCAGAGCATAACGCATCGGTGTTTCAGCGCTATTGCACGCTTAGATGGAGGCGGTCTACAGTCCCGCAAACATGTTCCATCCAGCATAAGCAGCCTGCCCCTAGCCATGAGCGAAGCCAAGATCCAGTTCTACAAAGGCCCGGCGGGCGGATGAGGCGCGTTGCGCAGCGTGGCCCGGCAACTGCTGCAGCACCGCATCGCGGCCAAGGGCGCACGCACCCTGCTGTCGGCCAACCAGCCCGATGGCTTCGACTGCCCCGGCTGCGCCTGGCCGGACCGGCAGCACACCTCCAGCTTCGAGTTCTGCGAAAACGGCGTGAAGGCGGTGGCGGCCGAGGCCACGGCGGCCCGCGCCACGCCCGAGGTGATTGCCCGCCACACCGTGAGCGAACTGCGCACGTGGACGGACCACGACCTGGAAGCCCTGGGCCGCCTGACCGAACCCATGGCCTATGACGCCGAAGCCGACCGCTACCGCGCCATCAGCTGGGACGAGGCCTTCGCCACCATCGCGCGTCACCTGCAGACCCTGTCCTCGCCCGACGAAGCCATCTTCTACACCTCGGGGCGCACCAGCAACGAGGCGGCCTTCCTCTACCAACTCTTCGTGCGCGAGTTCGGCACCAACAACTTCCCTGATTGTTCGAACATGTGCCACGAGCCCAGCGGCATGGGCCTCAAAGCCAGCGTGGGCGTGGGCAAAGGCACGGTCACGCTCGATGACTTCGAGCATGCGGACTGCATCCTGATCTTCGGCCAGAACCCGGGCACCAACCACCCGCGCATGCTGGGCGAGTTGCGCGCGGCCGCCCGCCGTGGTGCGCGCATCCTGAGCTTCAACCCCTTGCGCGAACGCGGCCTGGAGCGCTTTGCCGATCCACAAAGCCCGGTGGAGATGCTCAGCGGTGGCGCCACCACCATCTCGTCCGACTATTTCCAGCTCAAGGTCGGTGGGGACATCGCCGTGCTCAAGGGCGTGATCAAGCACCTGTTCGCTCTGGACGACGCGGCCCGCAACGAAGGCCGCCCGCCTGTGCTGGACATGCCCTTCCTGTCCGAGCACACCGAAGGCCTGGCCGCTCTGCGCGCCGACATCGAGGCAGAAGACTGGACCTTGATCGAGCGCGAATCGGGCCTGTCGTGCGCGCGCCTGCTGCATGCCGCGCAGGTCATTGCCGCATCCAAGGGTGTCATCGCCTGCTGGGGCATGGGCATCACGCAGCACCGCCATGGCGTGGCCGCGGTGCAGATGATCGCCAACCTGCTGCTGCTGCGCGGCATGGTGGGCAAGCCCGGTGCCGGCCTGTGTCCGGTGCGCGGGCACAGCAATGTGCAGGGCGACCGCACCATGGGCATCTATGAAAAGCCTGATGCCGACTTCCTCGATCGCCTGCAGGCCGTCTACGGTTTCGCGCCGCCGCGCCACGAAGGCTTCGACACCATCGGTGCCATCGAGGCCATGCGCGATGGCAGGGCTTCGGTCTTCATCGCCATGGGCGGCAACTTCGCCGCCGCCACGCCCGACACGCCGACCACCTGGGCCGCGCTGCAGCGCTGCGCGCTGACCGTGCACGTGGCCACCAAGTTCAACCGCAGCCACACGGTGCATGGGCGCGAGGCCCT
>CAYPUS010000171.1:4657-6942 GCA_964413815.1 uncultured Aquabacterium sp.
TGCAGGCGAGCGGGCCCCAGCAGGTCAGCGTCGAGGATTCGATGAGCATGGTGCACCTGTCGGCCGGCATCAACGAACCGGCTTCGCCGCACCTGCTGTCCGAGCCCACGATCGTGGCGCGCATGGCCGCCGCCACCTTGCCGCGCAGCCGTGTGCCCTGGTTGTGGCTGGCCGAAGACTACGACCGCATCCGCGATGACATCGAAGGCGTGTTCGACGCCTTCAAGGGCTTCAACGACAAGGTGCACCGGCCAGGCGGCTTCCGGCTGCGCAACACGGCGGGCGAGCGCGTGTGGGCCACGCCTTCGGGCAAGGCGCAGCTCTTCGCCCATCCCATCCCGCAGGACACGGCCGTGCACCGCGCGCGTGCCGAGGCGCCGTCATCAGGCGATGCGCGCCAGGCCATCTTCACCCTCACCACCGTGCGTTCCCACGACCAGTACAACACCACGGTGTATGGGCTCGACGACCGCTATCGCGGCGTCTTCGGCCAGCGCCGCGTGCTCTTCATCCATGCCGAGGACCGCGCCACGCTGGGCCTGGCCGAAGGGGCCCGGGTCGATCTGGTCGGTGCCGCGGTCGGTGACGCGGTGCCGCGCGAAGCCTTGGCGTTCAGGCTGGTCGACTACGACATCCCGCGTGGCTGCGTGGCCGGCTACTACCCGGAGACCAATGTGCTGGTGCCGCTGGACAGCCACGCGATCGGCGCGCGCACGCCCACGTCCAAGGCCATTCCGGTGCGCCTGCGTGCCAGTGTCATGAACACGGCAGAGACCGAGGTGGCGGCATGAACATGCAGCTGCTGGAGCGTCCGCCCGCTGAAGTCGCTGCGTGCCAGGGCATGGCGCGCGTGACGGTCACGCGCCATGTCGGCCAGGCCACGCAGCAGGTGGCCGATCAGGTCATCGACGAGCAGCCGGTGGCCCTGGTCTACAACGGCGTGTCGCACGTGGTGATGATGGCCACGCCGCTGGACCTGGAAGACTTCGCCCTGGGCTTTTCCTTGTCGGAAGGTCTGCTGACCACGCTCGCCGAAGTGCGCGACATCGCGGTGGAGACGGGCCCGCTGGGCGTGTCGGTGCAGATGCAGATCTCGCCCCGTGCTTTCGCGCGCTTCAAGGACCGGCGCCGCCAACTGGCCGGGCGCACCGGCTGCGGCCTGTGCGGCATCGACAGCCTGGCGGCCTTCCATGACAGCCTGCCTGCGCCCGCGGCGCACGAGGGGCTGGCCGATGCGCTGCCCGCCGCACAGGCCACCGCGCATCACATCCAGCCCTGGTCCAGCGCCGCCATCGGCACGGCCCTGCGCAGCTTGCCGGCCATGCAGGCCCTGCAGGCGCAGACCGGCGGTTGCCATGCGGCCGCATGGGCTTTGCCCGGCCAGGGCATCACCTTGGTGCGCGAGGACGTGGGCCGCCACAACGCGCTCGACAAGCTCATCGGTGCGCTGGCTCGCCAAGGTTTGCCACATGATGGCGGTGCGGCCCTGGTCTCGAGCCGGGCCAGCCACGAGCTGGTCAGCAAGTGCGTGCGCGCCGGCATCGGCACCATGGCCGCCATCTCCGCGCCCACCACATTGGCCATCGACCTGGCGCGCCGCCATGGCCTGAAGCTCTTTGGTTTCTGCCGCAAGGACTCGGCCGTCGAATACAGCTGAGCCACAAGGCCATCGCGTAGACTTGCCCGCGAAAGCCTTGCCATGTCCCAAGATTCCATCGCCCAACTCACCCAGGCCCTGCGGCAGTTCGCGGATGCGCGCGACTGGCAGCGCTTCCATGCCCCCAAGAACCTCGCTTCGGCCCTGATCGTCGAAGCCGGCGAGCTGCTCGAACACTTCCAGTGGATGAGCGAGGCGCAAAGCCGCGAGCTGGACGGCGCGCACAAGCAGCAGGTCGCCCACGAGATGGCCGACGTGCTGCTCTACCTCGTGCAGCTGTCTTCCGCGCTGGAGATCGACCTGCTGCAGGCCGCGCGCGAGAAGATGGCGATCAACGAACAGCGTTTTCCCCCGTCGCAGGCAGGGCGTTCCGCCAGCGCCACCGATCAGCCCTGATATCCGTCGAACAATCCGCACTGAAGCAAGCCCGCCGACAGGAGCGCTCTCCCATGGCCAATACCGATTCCAACGATCCCAGCCCCAAGCCCTACGTTCCCCCAGCCGTGTGGACCTGGAAGCCAGGCAATGGCGGCCAGTTCGCCAGCATCAACCGCCCCACCGCCGGCGCCCGTCATGAGAAAGCCTTGCCCGTGGGCAGGCACCCGCTGCAGCTGTATTCGCTGGCCAC
>CAYPUS010000172.1:0-6932 GCA_964413815.1 uncultured Aquabacterium sp.
CCGAGGTGAAGCTGCCGGGCGGCGAGGTGGTTGTCTCGGGGAAGGCGAGGAACCCCGAGGCGGACCTCGCCAAGGTGGCGGGCCTGAGCTACGAACAACTGTGTGTCCACCTGCTGGCGTCGGCCAGCCTGGACAGCCGTCCCTGACCCAAGACCCACCGATCCACCCCTGACCGCCCCGCACCATGCAGGCAGCAGCCGCCCTCAACCAGCACAGCGCATCGGACCAGACGCCGCAAGACGTCGTCTGGATGAACGCTGCCGCCACGGCCTTGTGCGCCGTGGCCGTGGTGCTGCTGCTGGCCGCCGGCCTGACCAAGCTGTCGCGGCTGCCTTACTTCAACCTGCAGCGTGTGCAGGTCGAGGGCGATCTCATCCGCAACAACCTGGCCACGGTGCGCGCCAACATCGTGCCGCGCATGCGCGGCGGCTTCTTCAATGTGGAGCTGACGCAAAGCCGCGCCATCTTCGAGGACGTGCCCTGGGTGCGCCGCGCCGTTGTGCGCCGTGTCTGGCCCAACGAGCTGCGTGTGGTGCTGGAAGAGCACAAGCCGGTGGCCTATTGGCGGCGCCCGCATGCCGAAGATCAGCTCGTCAACACCTATGGCGAAGTCTTCGATGCCAACCTGGGCGATGTCGAGGACGAGCGCCTGCCCGTGTTCGAGGCGCCCGCCAAGCCGAGCGCCGAGGATGCCAAGGCCATGCTGGCCATGCTGCAGCGCCTGAAGCCGGCGCTCGAGCCGCTGGGCGAGATCGAGACCATCAAGCTCAGCGACCGCGGTTCCTGGAGCGCCGAACTCGACACCCAGGCCACGCTTCAACTGGGGCGCGGCAGCATCGAAGAGGTGATCGCCCGCGCCGATCGCTTCGTGCGCACGCTGCCCGAAGTGCACCGCCAGTATCCCGCGCCCCTGGTCTATGCCGACCTGCGCTATCCCGAGGCCTACGCCGTCAAGTTGCGCGGCGTCACCACCTTGCAGGATGGCGCGCAGAAGTCGACGTACCGACCCGCGGCCCGTCAACCCAACAACCCCGTGTCTTCAACCAGATAAACCACACACACCATGGCTAAGGAATTCAAGGATCTGGTCGTCGGGCTGGACATCGGCACCGCCAAAGTGATGGTGACGGTGGCCGAAGTCATGCCCGGTGGCGACCTGCGCCTGGCGGGCCTGGGCGTGGCGCCGAGCCACGGCCTCAAGCGCGGCGTGGTCGTCAACATCGACGCCACCGTGCAATCCATCCAGCAGGCCCTCAAAGAGGCCGAGATGATGGCCGACTGCAAGATCAGCCGCGTGTGGACGGGCATCACCGGCAGTCACATCCGTGGCCAGAACAGCACCGGCATGGTCATCGTGCGGGACAAGGAAGTGGCGCCCATCGATGTGCAGCGTGTGGTGGAAACCGCAAAGGCCATCAACATCCCCAACGATCAAAGACTCTTGCTGGTCGAGCCTCAAGAGTTCATCATTGACGGCCATGAAGTCAAAGAACCGATTGGCATGAGCGGCGGGCGGCTCGAGGTCAAGGTCCACATCGTGACCGGTGCCCAAAGTGCCGCCGAAAACATCGTCAAGTGCGTTCGCCGCTGCGGCCTGGAGGCCGAACAGCTGGTCCTCAACCCTTCCGCATCGTCGGCCGCCGTGCTCACCGAGGACGAGAAGTCCCTGGGCGTGGCCATGGTCGACATCGGTGCAGGCACGACCGACGTGTCCATCTTCACCGATGGCTCGGTGCGCCACACGGCCGTCATCCCCATCGCCGGTGACCTCATCACCAGTGACATCGCGATGGCCCTGCGCACGCCCACCAAGGATGCCGAGGACATCAAGGTCGACTTCGGCGTGGCCAAGCAGTTGCTGGCCGATCCGAACGAACAGGTTGAAGTGCCGGGTCTGGGCGACCGGGCACCGCGCATGCTCTCGCGTCAGGCACTGGCCGGTGTGATCGAGCCGCGCGTCGAAGAGATTTTCTCGCTGGTCCATCAGGTGATCCGCGAGTCCGGTTACGAAGAACTGCTGTCTTCGGGGATCGTGCTGACGGGCGGCTCGGCCGTCATGCCCGGCATGGTGGAGCTTGCCGAAGACATCTTCTTGAAGCCGGTGCGCAAGGGCACGCCCTTGTACGCCGGCGCACTGCACGACATGGTGGCCAGCCCGAGGTCGGCCACCGTCATGGGCTTGCTCGAAGAGGCAAGACTCGCGCGCATGCGCGGGATGAAGGCGGCGCAGCAGGCGGGGTCTGTCCAGACCTTGTTCGGTCGCGTGCGCGATTGGTTCGTTGGCAACTTCTAAGGACCGGCTTTTCAAAGGTCCACGAGGTTCATTGGCACATTTTCAATTGGCAACTGCTTAGACAGGAGAGAGGTACGACATGGCAATCGAGATGATCGAAAACTTCGACATGGGCACGCAGATCAAGGTGATCGGTGTGGGCGGCGGCGGCGGTAACGCGGTCGAGCACATGATCCAGGAGGGCGTGCAAGGCGTGCAGTTCATCTGCGCGAACACGGATTCGCAGGCCCTGCTGCGTTCCAGCGCCGAGGTCCAGCTGCAGCTGGGCAACTCGGGTCTGGGTGCAGGCGCCAAGCCCGAAGCCGGCCGCGCCGCGGCCGAAGAGGCCGAGGGCCAGATCCGCACGGCGCTGGAAGGCGCCAACATGGTGTTCATCACGGCCGGCATGGGCGGTGGCACCGGCACGGGCGCGGCACCGGTGATCGCACGCATCGCCAAGGAAATGAACATCCTGACGGTGGGCGTGGTGACCAAGCCCTTCGAGTTCGAAGGCAACCGCCGCATGAAGCAGGCCGATGTGGGCCTCAACGAACTGGAAGCCAACGTCGACTCGCTGATCGTGGTGCTCAACGAGAAGCTGCTCGAGGTGCTGGGCGACGACATCACGCAAGAAGAGGCCTTCTGCAAGGCCAATGATGTGCTGAAGAACGCCGTCGGCGGCATCAGCGACATCATCCACATTCCTGGCCTGGTGAACGTCGACTTTGAAGACGTCAAGACCGTGATGAGCGAGCCCGGCAAGGCCATGATGGGCACGGCCGTGGCCGGTGGTCCGGACCGCGCCACCAAGGCGGCCGAAGCCGCCGTGGCCTGCCCGCTGCTCGAAGGCATCGACCTGTCGGGCGCGCGTGGCGTGCTGGTGCTGATCGCCGCGGGCAAGTCCAGCTTCAAGCTGAGCGAGTCGCGCAACGCGATGAACACCATCCGCCGCTATGCCGCCGAGGATGCCCACGTGATCTACGGCACGGCCTACGACGAGAGCCTGGGCGACCAGCTGCGCGTGACCGTGATCGCCACCGGCCTGTCGGGCGCCAAGCGCGCCCAGGCACCGATGACCGTGGTGCACAGCGCCCCGGCCACCAACGCCTTCGGCCGCGGTCTGGCCACCGGCACCGATGGCATCCCCGTGCTGAACAACGCCGTCTCGCACGGTGCCCATGGCCACGCCGGTCACGGTCAGGCCAGCGGCCTGGCGCATGACTTCAGCGGCATGAACACGCCCAGCGTGTGGCGCTCGGGCCGCACCCAGGCGGCCGCCAAGGTCGACGCCCTGGCCAGCAATGGCATGGACGAGATCGAGATCCCTGCGTTTTTGCGCAAGCAAGCTGACTGATCAGCCGCCGGTCACGATGTGACCGGTGACAGCCCGGTTGGTCAGCCAAGCTGGCCGGGCTGCATGCGTACCGTTGCCAAATTTGAACCCCCGTATCTGAGAAGGTACGGGGGCTTTTGGCATGGTGCATGGCGCTGTCGCGCACAATGGTCCGGACCCCGGCGAGGCTGGGCGCATGCCTGTTGTGGGCACATTGCTTGCCCCGTCTTCGGCATGCCATCCGAAGGAGAGCGACATGCCAGACAAGGACACTTACGCTTATTTCAAGTCTGAACCCACCCACCCCGCACCACGCAACTGGCGCAACGCCGCATTGATCGGTGGCGGGGTGCTGCTGCTCGTGCTGGGCATCGCAGCCGGCATGATGATGGGCCGTGACGAGGTGACGCCGCTTGACTATGCACCCCCCGGTGCGGGCACGCCGATGCTGTCCGAGAGCGGCACGACACCCCGGCAGGGACTGGATCCGGTCGACGAGGCCTTGAACCAGGCCGCCCGCGTCGCCGAGCCCACTGGGGCTCAAACCGGCAGCGCAGGCCGGACCTCGGCCACGGCCGGGCCGGATGCCTATGAATCGCGCACACTGGCGCGGGCCGTGTGCGAGCACTGCGGCGTGGTCGAATCCGTCACCCCGGTGACCGTCGAAGGCAAGGGCACCGGCGTTGGCGCGGTGGCCGGCGGTGTGCTGGGGGGGGTGGTCGGCAACCAGGTCGGCAAGGGCAGCGGCAACACCGCGGCCACCGTGCTGGGCGCCATTGGTGGTGGCGTGGCGGGCAACGAGATCGAAAAGAGCCGCCGCTCGAGCAAGGTCTACCGCATCACCGTGCGCATGGACGATGGCTCGGTGCAGCACTTCACGCGCAGCACCGAACTGCCCGCCGGCACCAAGGTGGAAGTGCGCGGCGGCGAGCTGGAGGTGGCCGGCAGCAAGGGGTGAGGGCGCGCGCGGCGTTCAGGCCCGCCGCGCCTGCGGGCGGGCCCGATTCATCGGCTCGTAACCCTGTTCGGTCAGTTCGTACAGCGCGTCCGACACCTTGGCGGGATCGAAACCTTCGCGCTTCAAGTCCACCTTGCGGTGCTTGAAGGTGGCCGTCACCTCATGTTCTTCACGCACCCGGATGAACAGCGGCACCGCGTACTTGGGCAGCGACTTGAAGAGCGTCTGCGCCAGCCCCGCCCCGTCCAGCGGGCCACGGGTGTGGTCCCACCTGATGGCAGCCATGCCGGCACGGCCGTCGGCGCCGGGGATCTCGACACCATAGACCACCGCTTCGTCGATGCCGTCGATGGTGCCGAGCGCGGCCTCGACCTCGGTCGTGGCCACGTTCTCGCCTTTCCAGCGGAAGGTGTCGCCCACGCGATCGACGAAGCCGATGTGGCCGAAGCCCTGGTCACGCACCAGATCGCCCGTGTTGAACCAGGCATCGCCCTGCTTGAAGACGTTGCGGAAGACCTTGGCCTCGGTGGCCTTGGCATCGGTGTAGCCGTCCAGCGGAGCCTTGTCGGTGATCTCGGTCAGCAGCAGGCCGCACTCGCCTTTCTTGACCTTGGCCATCAGGCCGCCGCCTTCGCGTACCGGCGTTTCGTTCTCGACGTCGAACTTCACGATGGCATAGGGCAGCGGGCAGTAGCCGGCGGTGCCAGTGTGGCCGAAGGCGTTGACGAAGGCGAGGTTGCACTCGCTGGCGGTGTAGAACTCGGCGATGTGCGCAATGCCGAAGCGGGTCTGGAACTGCTCCCAGATGTCGGGGCGCAGGCCGTTGCCGATGATGGCGCGCACGCCATGGTGCGTGTCGTTGGCACGGGGGGGCTGGTTGAGCAGGTAGCGGCACAGCTCGCCGATGTAGCAAAAGGCCGTGGCGCTGTTGACGCGGATCTCGTCCCAGAAGCGCGAGGCGCTGAACTTGCGGCTCAGCGCCAGGCAGGCGCCAGCGCCCACGACCGAGCTCCATGACACCGTCAGCGCGTTGTTGTGGTAGAGCGGCAGCGCGCAGTACAGCACGTCATCCCGGTTCAGGCGCACGCCCAATTGGCCCAGGCCGGCCATGCAGCGGTGCCAGCGGTAGTGCGTCATCACCGAGGCCTTGGGCAGGCCCGTCGTGCCGGAGGTGAAGATGTGAAAGCACGGCGTGCGCAGCGTGATCTGATCGGTCTGCGGCGGATTGCGCGTGTCGGATTTGGAGATGCGCTGGCGCAGGCTGACCATGTCCTGGGGTGGCACACCCTCGCCGTCCCACCACCATTGCGTGCCCAGTTCATTGCGCGTGGCGGGCTCGATGCTGTCGAAGCCATCCATGCACTCCTTGCTGACGATGACGATCTTCGGCTTGGTGATGCGCAGACTGTGCGCGAGGGTGTCGCCGCGTTGCTGGTTGTTCAGCAAGGTGGCCACCGCCCCGAGCTTGACGATGCCCAGCACGCAGGCCAGCATCTCGGGCCGGTTCTCGAACAGCACACCCACCGAGTCGCCCTTCTGGATGCCCGCCTGGTTCAAGGCCCAGGCGACCTGGTTGCCCCAGATGTTGAACTCGCGGTAGGACCACTTGCGACCCTCGAAGATCAAGGCGGGGCTGTCCGGCTGCTTGCGGGCCAGCTCGGCAAAGCGCTTGCCGATCGAGCCGATGTGATCCGGCTTGAGCGTCAAGAGGTTCCACAGGCCGCGCATCACATGGGGCAGGGCGGGCGCGGTGCGTGCGACGCCGCCCATCCATTGGAAAAGGTTGAGGGTCTGTTGAGACATGGCTCGCAGTCTATAACGCTGGCATGGGGGCTTGTTTAACGCGCATGGCGGATCGTGCAATGCGGGGGCGGCTTCAGCCGAAACCCCCGTGAACCAATGCCCGTTCCCTGGCTTCTGCGATCGCTCGTCCGATGGCCGGGCCTTTCAGGCCCTTGGCCAAGGCTTCGGCAGAGACGTCCGCAGTGTTGACCGATTGTGCCAGTGTCAAGGCCCCCATCAGGCGGGTGCCTGGCGGATAAGGTTCCTCTGACATGCCCAGTCGGCCGCGCGCGTCGCACTCGCACGCCATCAGGATCAACGGCATGCGCTGCGGCTTGCGGAATGCGTCGCACCTTTCGAGCAGGCGCAGCACGGCCGCGGCATTGAGCTCGCCGCTGCGGTGGATGTTGCCGTGCTCGCGCGCGACCACATCGGCCAGTTCATGGCAGGCCACCGGCACGCGCAGGCGCTCGCTCACACCCTTGAGCAACTTGGCGCTGCGGCCTTCGTGGCCCAGATGGCGCGGCAGCACATCGGCCGGCGTCGTGCCCTTGCCCAGGTCGTGGCACAGGCAGGCAAAGCGCACC
>CAYPUS010000173.1:0-6917 GCA_964413815.1 uncultured Aquabacterium sp.
GGCATAGGTCCACACACGCGGGATGTCGTCCAGGTACTGGCGCTTGCCGTCGCGCAGGGCCAGTCGGGCAAAAATGCCCAATACCTTCAGGTGGCGCTGCAGGCCCATCCACTCGAAATCGCGCCAGAAATCCCCGAAATCGGCCGGCACGGGCAGCCCGGCCTTGCGCGCCTTCTCCCAGAAACGCACGGCGTAATCGATCTGCGTTTCTTCGTCCCACATCACGTAGGCGTCGCGCAGCAGCGAAACGAGGTCATAGGTGACGGGGCCCCAGACGGCATCCTGGAAATCGATCACCCCTGGGCGGGCCTGCGGATCGGCGGGATCGGCCATCAGGTTGCGGCTGTGGTAGTCCCGGTGCACCAGCACGGTGGCCTGGCCCAGCACCTGCGCCTTGATCAGTTTGAAAGCCTGCGCCAACTGCGCCGATTGCTGCTCGCCGAGGGTGACCTGGCGCAGCGGCCCCAGGTACCAATCTGGAAAGAGGTCCAGCTCGCGCTGCAGCAGCGCGTCGTCATAGGGCGGCAGCGCCTGGGCACCCTGGCCCTGCTGCACTTGCTGCAGCCGCACCAGTTCGTCCAGCGCCGCGGCATAACGCTGGCGGTTGCCGGCGTCATGGGGCTGGTCGGCCACCAGCACGGACAGCAGCGTGTGATGACCCAGGTCGCTCAGCAGCATGAAGCCCCGGGCCTCGTCCCAGGCCAGGATGTGCGGCACGTTGACGCCGCCGGCATCCAGCAGCCGGTCCACGGCGACGAAGGGGTGGCTGTCTTCCTTGTCAGGCGGCGCATCCATCACGATGAAGCTGCCGGTCTGCGCGTCGACCCGGAAATAGCGGCGAAAGCTCGCATCCGAGCTGGCCGAGCGCAGGGTCTCGGGCCGCAGGCCATGGGCTGGCGCCACCGAGGCCAGCCAGGCGGCAAAGGCCTGCTGGCGGGCTGGGTCGGCCCAGTGGATCCCGCTGGGGGCGACGGAGGGGGAGGAAGACGAGGTGGACATGTGTGTGGCGGGCCCATGGCGCCGGCTGGTGACGCCGGCATGAGCCGACATGAAATAATGCGGCGATTTTAGGCAAGGCCGGCTCACCGCGACGCACAAGCATCGAGGGCCCTGCCGCAGTTTTCCTGCGACACCCCCGCGTGACCGTGACATCCCCCGTGACCGACCCCCTGGAACGCTCCTTTTCCCCTCCCGCCCGACGCCGCGCCCCCCTGGCCCCATTGAACTGGACGCCCGTGGCCGTCGCGGCGGGCCTGTTCGCGCTGCAGTTGAGCTGGCCGGGCGTCGTCCACAGCCAGCAGACGCCTGCGGCGGCAGATCCTGCCGCCACGCCGTCGCCGCCAGCCGCCACTGCATCCGACGCCAACGCCACGGGCGAAGCAGCCGGGCGCCTGATCTTCAGCCTGCCCGCGCCGCAGCCCACCGCCCCGCACGACGGCAAGCTGCCGCTGTTCTTCGAGGCCGACAAGCTCGAAGGCGAATCGGGGCAGACCACCAAGGCCTCCGGCTCGGTGCGGCTGCGCCAAGGGGCGCTGTCCGTCGAAGCAGACGAGCTGACCCACCGCCAGGCCGACAACACCGCCAAGGCCGCAGGCCATGTGCGCATCATGCGCGGCGGCAACATCTTCAGCGGCCCGGAACTCACGCTGCAGCTCGACACGCTCGAAGGCGAGTTCGTCTCGCCCAGCTTCTGGTTCGCGCGCACACAGGCCGGCGGCCACGCGCGGCACGTGGCCTTCCTGGGCTCGAACCGGCTGCGCGCCACGCAGACTTCCTACAGCAGCTGCACCCCTGAGAACACCGCCGATGGCAGCCCCGGCGAGCCGGACTGGTCGCTCAAGACCAGCAGCGTCTACCTGGACTTCGACGCCAACGAAGGCATCGCCGATGACGCGGTGATCTGGTTCAAGGGCGTGCCCATCCTGGCCGCGCCACGCCTGACCTTCCCGCTCAACGACGCCCGCAAGTCTGGCTGGCTGCCGCCCAGCTTCAACTTCGACAGCAAGAGCGGCTTCGAGCTGAGCGCGCCCTATTACTGGAACATCGCGCCCGACCGCGACATGACCATCGCGCCCACGCTGTCGGCGCGGCGCGGCCCGGGCCTGGACCTCGAATACCGCTATCTGGCGCCCCACGACGAAGGCAGCGTGCACGTCGTGGGCCTGCCCGACGACCGCGTGGCCCTGCGCTCGCGCGGCCTGGCCGACATCGAGCACAAGGGCCAGGTGCGCGACAGCGGCAACGGCCTGTCGCACACCCATTACGACATCCGCCTGCGCCGCGTCTCCGACGACGACTACTGGAAAGACTTCCCGCACGGCCTGCCGACCCTGACGCCGCGCCTGTACGAGAGCCACGCCAAGATCGAGCGCCAGCTCAATGCGCGCACCTGGGGTCTGGGCGACAGCCAGACCATCCTGTACGGCAGCGTGCAGCACTGGCAGACACTGCGGGACCTGGACCCCAAGGCCGATCCGACGCTCAGCGGGATCGAGGCGCCCTACCGGCGCGAACCCCAGCTCGGGCTGCGCTCGCGCAGCGGCAATGACAAAGGCCTGCTGTGGTCGCTGCAAGGCGAGTTCAACCGCTTCGTCCACCCCGACGACAGCCGCGCCAGCGGCAACCGGCTCAATGCCGTGGGTCAGCTGTCCTTGCCGCTCAAGTTCAGCGGGCTGAGCGTCACGCCGCGCGTCAGCCTCAACAGCACCAGCTACGACATGGACCAGCCGCTGGCCAACAACCAGCGCCACGCCACCCGCACCCTGCCCACCGTCAGCGTGGACAGCCAGATGCAGCTCGAACGTCCGGTGCACATGTTCGACCGCAGCCTGACGCAGACGCTCGAGCCCCGGCTGCTGTATGTGCGCACGCCTTACCGAGACCAGTCCCATCTGCCGATCTTCGACAGCGCGCCGCGGGATTTCAACCAATACGCCATCTACAACGAGAACGTCTACACCGGGGTCGACCGCATCTCCGATGCGAACCAGATCACCCTGGGCGTGACCTCCCGCCTGATCGACAACGAAACCGGCGTCGAAGCCCTGCGCCTGGGCATCGTGCAAAAGCTGCTGCTGGCCGACCAGCGCATCAACCCCGAGGGCGACGAGCCCATCACCCAGCGCCTGTCCGACCTGCTGCTGCTGGGTTCGACCAGCGTCATCCCGAACTGGAGCTTCGACAGCTTCCTGCAGTTCGATGCCCAGAACCACCAGACCTCGCGCGGCCTGCTGGGCCTGCGCTATTCGCCGGGCGCCTGGCGCACCATCAACCTGAACTACCGCTACACGCGCGACACCAGCGAACAGGTCGAGCTGGGCTGGCAATGGCCCATCGCCGGCCGCAAGCCGTCGCTCTCGGGCACGCGCGACCTGGCCGTCTCCGATCCGATGAACCTGAGCGGCCGCGGTGGCACCCGCAGCAGCAACGCCTGTGGCGGCACCTGGTACAGCGTGGGCCGCCTCAGCTACAGCATGGCCGAAAGCCGCCTGACCGACTCGTTGTTCGGCATCGAATACGATGCGGGGTGCTGGATCGGCCGCATCGTGGCCCAGCGCGTGTCCGTCGGCCGGGCCGAGGCCGCCACGCGATTGATGTTCCAGCTGGAACTTGCCGGCCTGTCCCGGATCAGCCTGGGATCGAACCCCTTGCGGGCCTTGAAGGACAATATCCCTGGTTACCGCCTGCTGCACGACGACAGCACCGCCTCGTCGCCGACAACCGGCCCCTCGCCCCAGACCATCGATGACTGATTTTGTTTTGTCTTTTGCCCGCCGCCCTGGCAAGGCGCTGGTGCACGCCCTGTGCCTGAGCCTGCTTGTCTCCAGCGTGGCGCCGGCCTTTGCGCAGTTCCGCGACCGCCCGGGCATGACCCCGCGCATCCCGGCCGAGCGCAGCCTCAGCACCGAGCTGAAGATCGCCGGCGCCCCCACCACCTCTGACTACATCGTGGCGGTGGTCAACCAAGAGCCGATCACCCACACCGATGTGGACAAGCGCGTCCTGCGCATCCAGGACTCGGCACGGCCGGGCATGAAACTGCCTCCCGCCGATGAACTGCGCGAACAGGTGCTCGATGCCCTGATCAACGAAAAGGTGCAGATCTCGCACGCCAAGAACATCGGCCTGGAGATCCCCGATGCCGAGGTCGATGCCGCCATCGAGGGCATCGCCTCGCAGAACCAGATGAGCCTGGACGACCTCAAGCGTCGCATGCGCACCGATGGCCTGGACTTCGATCGCTACCGCGCCAGCCTGCGCGAACAGATCCTGCTGCAACGCCTGCGCGAGCGCGAAGTCATCCCACGCATCCAGATCAGCGATGAAGAGCTCGATGCCTTCATGAAGGACGACCCGGCCGGCCAGGTGGAAGTGGCGCTCAACGTCGCCCACATCCTCATCGCCGTGCCCGAATCGGCCGGCCCGACCCAGTTGCAGAGCCTGCAGGCCAAGGCCGCGGACCTTCGCGAGCAGGCGGCCCGGGGCGCCAACTTCGCCCAGTTGGCCAAGACGCATTCGGCCGACCTGGCCACCCGCGAGCAAGGCGGCGCACTGGGCCTGCGCAATGCCAGCCGCCTGCCCGAGCTGTTCGTGGCCACCACGATGAAGCTCAAGGTCGGCGAAGTCGCGCCGCTCGTGCGCTCGAACGCTGGGTTTCACATCATCAAGCTGATCCAGCGCGAGAACGTGGCCGAGGCCACCTACACGCAGCAACGCGCCCGCCACATCCTGCTGCGCACCACGCCCCAGGCACCCGTCGAGTCCCTGACCCAGCGCATGAACGACATCCGCAAGCAGATCGTCGGCGGCCAGGCCAGCTTCGCGCAGATGGCGCGCCAGCACTCGGAAGACGGCAGCGGCCCGCGCGGCGGCGACCTGGGCTGGGCCTCGCCCGGCCAGTTCGTGCCCGAGTTCGAAAAAGCCCTCAATGCGCTGCAGCCCGGCGAGATCTCGGCCCCCGTGGTCAGCCGCTTCGGCGTGCACCTGATCCAGCTCATCGAGCGCAAGGAAGTGCAGCTGAGCGACGCCCAAAAGCGCGAAGCGGCCCGGTCCGTGCTGCGCGAGCGCAAGTTCGACGAGGCCTACGAAGAGTGGGCACGCGAGCTGCGCGCCCAGGCCTGGATCGAGATGCGCGATGCGCCCTGAACAACGCGGCCGCCCCGGCGGCAAGCGCCCCGTGCAAGGCGGCGGTGGCCACATCGCCCGCAAGCGCTTTGGCCAGCACTTCCTGAGCGACCTGGGCGTCATCGACGAGATCGTGCGCGCCATCTCGCCCAAGCCGGGCCAGGCCCTGGTCGAGATCGGTCCCGGCCTGGGTGCGCTGACCAATCCCGTGGTCGAGCGCTGCGGCAAGCTCACCGTGATCGAGCTGGACCGCGATCTGGCGGCGCGTCTGCGCAAGCGGCCCGAGCTCCATGTCGTTGAATCCGATGTGCTCAAGGTCGATTTCGGCCAGCTGGCGCAGGATCTGGCCGCCCAGCCCGAGGCACCCGCCGGCAAGCTGCGCGTGATCGGCAACCTGCCCTACAACATCTCCAGCCCCATTCTTTTCCACCTGCTGCCCTGGGCCGCGCAGGTGGAGGACCAGCACTTCATGCTGCAAAAGGAAGTGGTCGACCGCATGGTGGCCTCGCCCGGCAGCAAGGATTACGGCCGCCTGAGCGTGATGCTGCAATGGCGCTACCAGATGGACAACGTGGTGGATGTGCCGCCGGAAGCCTTCGATCCGCCGCCGCGCGTGGATTCGGCGGTGGTGCGCATGGTGCCGCTGGCCGAGCCGCCGGTGGTGGACCCGGCCGTGCTGGGGACCATGGTGGCCGTGGCCTTCTCGCAGCGCCGCAAGCTGCTGCGCCACACCCTGGGCGCCTGGATCACGCAGCAAGGTCTGCAGACCGATTTCGACCTGCAGCGCCGGGCGGAAGAAGTGCCCGTGCACGAGTACCTGGCGCTGGCCGCGCTGGTCCGCACGGCCTGAGCCAAAAAAAGGCCCCGCAATGCATGCGAGGCCAACCACCAAACAAGAGCACGGTGTGCGAGCTGGATCGCCTCGCACAAGCCCAATCTACGGGCAACGGTTAACATTTGTTACAGGGTTTGCCTCAGCCTTGAAGGCAATACCCGGGACCACGGGGGCGCGCTAACCCCAGGGGGCAGCCGCCTCGCGGCGCCGCTTCGCGCGGGCCCCCGCATGCTCTAGCATGCGCGACATGACAGGCATCTATCTCGTAGGCGGCGCCGTGCGCGACAGGCTGCTCGGCCGCCCCGTTGGCGACCGGGACTGGGTGGTCGTCGGCAGCACGCCGCAGGCCATGGTCGACCAGGGCTTCGCGCCCGTCGGCAAGGACTTCCCGGTCTTCCTCCACCCACAGACGCACGAGGAGTACGCCCTGGCCCGCACCGAGCGCAAGAGCGGCCACGGCTACCACGGCTTCCAGATTCATGCCTCGCCCGATGTGACGCTGGAGGAGGACCTGGCGCGGCGCGACCTCACCATCAACGCCATGGCCCAGGATGAGAACGGCCAGCTCATCGACCCCTACGGCGGCCTGCGCGACCTGCAGGCCAAGGTGCTGCGCCATGTCTCGCCGGCCTTCGCCGAAGACCCGGTGCGCATCCTGCGCGTGGCGCGCTTCGCCGCGCGCCTGGCCGACTTCCGCGTCGCCGACGAGACCCTGGCGCTGATGCGCGGCATGGTCGAGCAAGGCGAGGTGGACCACCTCGTGGCCGAACGCGTCTGGCAGGAGATCGCGCGCGGCATGATGGAAGACACGCCCTCGCGCATGTTCGAGTTGCTGCGCGCATGCGGCGCGCTGGCCCGGCTGCTGCCCGAAGTCGACCGGCTCTGGGGCGTGCCACAACGTGCCGAGCACCACCCGGAGGTCGACACCGGCGTGCACCTGATGATGGTGATGGACATG
>CAYPUS010000174.1:0-6879 GCA_964413815.1 uncultured Aquabacterium sp.
CCAAGGGGGTGGTGGACATTGCGGCGGCCAAGAAGGTGACGCTGGCGGTGAGTGGGGGGGCAAGCATCGTGATTGAGGGTGGGCAGTTGACGGTGCAGTGCCCGGGGACGATCACGGTCAAGGCTGGGAGTAAGGGCATGGTGGGGCCTGGCTCTATGAGCCGCGCCATGCCACAACTCCCGAAGTCCGCCATCGAACCCCGGAAGATGGACTTCAACATGCGACTCACGCGCAGTCCGGGTCCCAACGGCGCAGCGATGGCTTTCACCCCCTGGATGATCGTGCGCGCGAACGGTGCAGCCAAGGATCGCGTCATCGTCCAGGGTGTATCAAGCCTCGCAGGTCAGCTTGAGCTGAGTCCAATGCAGAAGCTGCGCCTGTCGGTTGCGGTAGCGCGCTGGCCTAATGATCTGACCTTCATCGCTCCGGGTGTGGAGCGCAGCTTCCGGCTCGAAGAAGAGCAAGCGGACTGGACGCCCCACCAGCAAAGCGCCCATGCCTTGGCCTCAATGGACCTCGCCAGCGAGCCCGGCTTCAACCAGCACGACCCTCAGGCCACCGCCGAACGCAAGTCAGCCGCCCGGGATCTGAAGACCGGCCTGAGCACCAACTTCAAGACGAAGTTGCAGTGAGACATCAAGATGAGCACCACCTTCAAAGACAGGAAGTCCACAGACCCCGTCCATGCCCGCAATGGGCTGGGCAACACGCCATGGCCGTCCACTGTGGCGGGCATGAGCGATGCCCACAAACTAGCGCATCAAGGCTGCTTTGCCCCGATACGGCTTGGCAACATCGTCAACGCTTTCACGACGGGCGAGACCTATTTCTCCGCCGTGGCGGACGCCATCGTCAAGGCCAAGAAGAGCGTCTTCATCGCCGGCTGGCAGATCAACTGGGACGTGGAACTCAAGCCCGGCGTGCGCCTGATCGATGCGCTCAAGATGGCCCTGGACAACAATCCAGCCGTCAAGATCTATGTGATGCCTTGGATGTCACCGAAGGTCGGTCTGGATACGGGCGACATGGGCACGATGCTCGCCGTTTTCCAGCTGAACGCGGGCAGGTCGGGCATGCGGGCGTTCTGTTGCCCGGCGGGCTTGCAGAACGACTTTGACGGTGTGGAATACACCTTCTTCAGCCACCACCAGAAGCAGGTGGTGATCGACAACGAACTGGCCTTCGTAGGTGGTCTCGACCTCGCCTACGGACGGCGTGATGACGACAGCTTCAGCTTGCAACATGGTTGGCGTAAGGGGCCTGAGGTGTACAGCAGTTGCGTGCCGCCCCAGAACCTTGTGGCCCCGGGTGAAATGAGCAAGTACGTGAGCGAGTCGGACTTGCTGGAGACAACGTTGAGCGCGGGATTGCTCGCCGAAACGGCTCATGCGACCAAATCAACGCGCCAATGGGTGGCAGATACACCGGTCGGCAAGTTGGCCGACGATGTCTGGCGTTGGTGGCAGGCGCCGATGGCGGAGTGGCTACGCAAACCGATTGAGGACCTCGTGGTGCCGCTCAAGCCGGTCCTGGCAGAAGCACAGGCAGCGGCCATGTCTGAAGTCATCGCCAAGATGCGCAGCGGCGATTTGAAGCCGCACCACGTGACTGCCGTCATCGAGTTGGGTGCAAGGGTCATGAAGACCACCTACCTTGCCCTGCTGGGGCTTAGTTGGGCCATCAGAAAGCCGAATGCAGCCTTGCTCAAGCAAGGTAGCCAAGCCGCCCCCCTGTCCGGCGCCATCCTGCGTGAGGATCAGCCTCGTCAGCCGTGGCAAGACGTCCATTGCAGCGTCGAAGGCCCCGCCACCTACGACCTGGCCATGAACTTCATCCGGCGCTGGAACAGCCTCCAGCACAGATACCTGCCCGCGGCCCTACGTCCCTTGGTCAGCATTCCGGAAAACCTTATTCCCAAAGAGCCCGCCTACAACGCCAAAGGCCGGGGCACGGCCAATGTGCGTGTATTGCGCAGCGCCCCACTTCGCCTGCAGCAACAGGAAAAGGCAGCCATTCCACAATTGCCGACGCCTGCTGTTGCGCAAACCGATATCCACGACATGATGGTCTCGGTGATCCGCGGTGCCGAGCAGTTTGTCTACATCGAGAACCAGTTCTTCCAAAGTGCGTTTGGGGAGGCATCGGTGGCCACCACCGGTGTGGAAGGGCAAAAGGCCCGATCGGCCGCCGTAGGCTATCTGATGAGCCATGCTGGCACCAGCATCAAAGCCGCGCTGACCTTGGTCGGCAACAACCCACAAGGCGACAAACTGCCCGACAACTTGATCTGCAAGGCACTGGGCGATCGCATTGAGCAGGCCATCCGGTGGGGCGTGCCCTTCCATGCCTACATCGTCTTGCCCGCCCACCCCGAAGGGCAACTCAACGACATCGCCATCGTGGGGCAGATCCACTGGACAATGCAAAGCTTGGTCTACGGCAGCCACAGCCTCGTCAACCGCGTCCGCTGTGCCTTGGCTGCAAAGCGCATTTGCAAGGAGCCGATCAATCAAGGGCAATGGGATCAGGCGCTTGAACTGGCAAGGCAAGACGAAGCTGGCAAGCCAAATTCACGTCCTTACGAGCAAGTCAGCCCGGAGGAATGGGCCCCATATCTCACTTTGCTGAATTTGCGCAATTGCGAGGTGGTCGGCGGTCAGCTGCGTACCGAGCAAATTTATGTGCACAGCAAACTGCTGATTGCGGATGACTCCATCGTGATCATGGGCAGTGCCAACATCAACGACCGCAGCTTGAAGGGTCAGCGCGACAGCGAACTGGCTGTCTACATTCGAGACACAATCATCGTGAAAGCCCCCCTCAACGGCACAGAGACCGAGGCAATGAAGTTCGGCCACGAGTTGCGCAAGGCCTTGTGGCGCAAGCACCTCGCTCTGAACTGCGGAGGCAATGGTGTGGTGAGTGCCGCATCATCTTTGGATTCACTGATAGATAAGCCTGCAGCACCAGAGACGATCAAAGCCATTCAGACATTGGCTGCATCTAACCAGGACATCTACGAGAAGACGTTCGCATTTGTACCGCGGAGACATCAACCTGGAGTCACGCAAGAGACTGCATCAATTTGGCCCACAGTTAAAACCAAGAGGAAATCTGATCACACTCGTCAAGCGGCAGAGCCAATAGAAATTTTCGCAA
Organism: uncultured Aquabacterium sp.; assembly: GCA_964413815.1. Lineage (GTDB taxonomy): Bacteria > Pseudomonadota > Gammaproteobacteria > Burkholderiales > Burkholderiaceae_C > Aquabacterium. The sequence continues at coordinate 3,160 of CAYPUS010000174.1, forward strand.
GCCGCATGCCATTCTCTGATGAGTTTTGGAGTGAACCAGCTGTTGGCGCGAAGCCTTCGGGACTTAGAGGCTTCTTTACTGCGTTGCCGCTGGAATGGACTCATGGCGAAAACAACCATCCGAACATGAACAAGCTACTGCTAACGAAGCTGAATGACAGCGATCAATCCATTGCGCAGTCCAGCAACGGACAGCAAACAGGAGCCACCTCATGATCCCCGCATGGGTTAAAACTCTTTGCTCCGCTTTACTGGTCACGTTCACGGCTGCCTGCGGGGAAAATGCCAAAGCTACATCGCCATACGTTACCCCCACGGGATGGAGTTCGATCTGCCTTGCTCGACTCGGCTTAGATCTACCAGAGGAAGTAGTGGTCGCCGACTCAGGAGCAGCTCAGCGCGATGATGGTGGATTTGATGGCATTGCAGGTACGGCCACCCTCCCGCCTCAGATAGAAGAGTTGAGCATTGAAGAAACGGGAGCCACCACACTTTCCGTCTTTGAAGCGCATCGATATAGTGCCTCGTTTCGCAACGTCTTGGGCCGAATCACCCATTATGAGGAGGCCCCGACAGGTTCCAAATATGCCTATGCCGTTCACAACAAGCACGGGGGCTTTCGTGCGGGCTACTTCGATCCCTCAGACGAACGAATTCGAACACTGATTGGCGCGTTGCCAATGGACAAACCCGAAGGCACTTACACCGTGGATGACTTGTCGGGCTATTACAAGGAGCTCCGCCAACTCTATACCTCACGCAAACCTACAAGCATGCCAACGGCACCAGGAACCTGCACGCCACACGGATTCTTCAAAGATCCCGCTTCTGGTCCAAAAACTGACTACGACATTCACATCGCCGTACGCAGCCTTAAGTACCCCAACTTGATCTTCTTCGTCCATGTACGGTCTCCCGGCCCTAACGCACCAAGAAGCCTGGATGAACTGAGCGATCCCAACGACATCCGGCTCGAGGACTTCAAGTCAATCAAGGGCATGGGCGCGCTCGCTGCCATTGCCTCGCTGGCCAATATCAAGAAACTGCACCCGCCCGAGAAGATCACCATCGCCGGCCAGCCTGCTCGCGTGAGCGCACGCGAATACCACCACGAGGGCACGCTTGACACCGCCGGAACCGGCTCAGGGGCTGCTTATGAGATTCAGGCTGACGCGGTGGGCGTGCAAGGCCAACTCGACAAGCCCGCCATCACCATCAAGCTGGCCGCCGCACTGCCTGACCCCTACCCCTATCCGCCGCCAGTCCGACGAATGGTGTTCGGGGAAGAAAAGATCCAGCACTACAAGCCCGCACGGCCTGCGCTCAATGGCGTCAAGACCCCGCCATTCGAGGAAGCCATGGCCTACTTCAAGCAGGTATTGGCCTCCGTGCGGCCATTGCCTCAGTTGCACATGCCCGCGCCAAGCCAAGACGGCAAAGTGAAATGAAGGGAGACCCTGCAGCGACGCCGAGACACCTGCCTCAGGCGCACGTTCTGCTTCGCCTTGCCTGTGTCGTTGAGGTACTTGGGCAGATCTGATCAGAATTACAAGGATGAGAGAACAACCACCCTGACATGAACAAGCTACTGCTTACCCATGTGAATGGGCCGACGAGCACTCACACTGCGGCTCTTTCAGGCACATCGCCGAAAAATGGAGCCTGAACATGGTGTCCTTGAGCAAAACAGCCTTCTCCTTCTTACTGCTCACATCACTATCTGCATGCAGACAAGATACCACTGCCCTAGGCGAGGGGCTCCAGCCACATGGATGGAGTCCGATCTGCCTCGGACGGCTGACCTTGGACTTTCCGGAGCGGGTACTGGTAGCCGAGTCTGAGCCGTCGCAGCCCAGTGGATATGGCTTTGAACCAGCCATTCAAGGTACGGCAACTGTTCGCCTACATGGCATCGAATCAAAATTCAAGAAACATATCCAGCAACCCTGGAGGAATTCCAGAGCCTCCGCGACCTTGCATCGTTTGACAACGACAATGGCCGCATCACGAAGTACGCTGAAGCACCTCTTGGACTAAAGCTTGCCTATGCGTTTCTCGGAAGACATGGGGGCTTCAACATAGGCTATTTTGATACGCAGGACAAACGAATTCGGATGTTGGTCGGAGGCTTACCTGGCAATAAGCCAGAAGGCACTTACACAGTTGGAGACCTAACGGCCAAAGAACTTCGCCATCTCTACAGTTCACGCAAGCCCACGGACATCCCCTCTGAGTCAGGTACCTGCACCCCTTACGGCTTCTTCAAAGATGTCACCGTCGCAGTAATACTGACCCACTTCGTCAGAGTAAAAGTGACCCACCTGGGGTGAGGATGGCGGCTTTGTCCGCCGATGTTGAACCAGGAGCAAGTAGTGGAGATCAAGGTGATGTCTCGGCGGGGCATGAGCATCCGGGAGATGGCGCGGCAGTTGGGCTGTTCGCGCAACACAGTCAGGCGGTACCTGCGTGAGGATGGAGCGGCTGTCTATGGTCCTCGGTCGCCAAGGGCGACCAAGCTCGATCCGTTCAAGAGTTACTTGCTGCAAAGAATCGAGTCGGCCAGGCCGCACTGGATTCCGGCGGTCGTGCTGTTGCGCGAGATCGCGCAACAGGGCTACACGGGCGGGCTAACGCAGCTCAAGCAGTTCATAAACGGCCATCGTGACAAGCCGGCGGAGCCGCTCGTGCGATTCGAGACGGCGCCAGGCCAGCAGATGCAGGCGGACTTCACGCACATCCGCAAAGGCCGCGATCCGCTGATCGCCTTCGTGGCCACGCTGGGATACAGCCGCGCTAGCTGGGTTCGCTTCACGGCGGACGAGCGCGCTGAGACGCTTGGCAGTTGCCTGGCCGAAGCGTTCGAGTACTTCGGCGGCGTGCCGCAGCACGTGCTGTTCGACAACGCCAGCACCATTGTCACCGAGCGAGATGCCTATGGCGAAGGCCGCCATCGTTGGCACGGCCAGATGCTGCAAATATCAGAGCGCTTCGGGTTCACGCCGCGCCTGTGCCGTCCGTATCGCGCCAAGACCAAGGGCAAGGTTGAACGATTCAACGGCTACCTCAAGGGGAGCTTTTGCGTGCCTTTGGCTGCCAGCCTCAAGCAAGCAGGACTCAAGCTCGACGTGCAGGCCGCCAACGCCCACATTGGCCGGTGGCTGACCGAGGTGGCCAACAGCCGCGTACACGGCACCACAGGTGAGCGACCTGACAGACGGCTTGCACTGGAGCGCGCCGCCTTGCTGCCGCTGCCGGCCAGACAGCAGGCGGCCTTGCCTGCCACACCTTTGCGCAACAGGCCGATTCCAGCTGAGAGTTTGCAGCACCCCCTGTCCGTCTACAACGAACTGCTGGAGGTGCGACTGTGAACCTGCAGCACGAACGCATTGCCACGCTGTGTGGGGCGCTCAAGCTCGAGCGCATCGCCAGTGAATGGGCCGCTGTTGCGCAACGGGCAGCGCAGCAGCAAGACAGCCTGGGCGACTTCCTGGAGCAGATTCTGGTGGTGGAGAACGATGCCCGGCTTCAGCGGCAACGCTCAGCACTGGTGAAGATGGCCACATTGCCGTCCATCAAGACCTTAGAGGAATACGACTTCGCCTTCGCCAGTGGCGCACCACGTGCGCAGATCCAGGAACTGGCGGCGCTGACCTTCATCGAACGAGCCCCCGGCGGCCACCCAAACTGCCCCACCCATGGCCACCCCAAACTGCTCCACTTG
>CAYPUS010000175.1:0-1459 GCA_964413815.1 uncultured Aquabacterium sp.
CCGATGGGCGGGACATGAGCGAAGTGATCGCCGCCATCCGCGCCGAACTGGCCGCCCGGCCGCTGCCCGAAGGCTATTTCACCTCGCTGGAAGGCCAGTTCCAGGCCCAGGAAGACGCCTCGCGCCTCATGGCCTTGCTGGGCCTGATCTCGCTGCTCATGATCTTCATGGTGCTCTACAGCCGCTACCGCTCCATGGTGCTGACCGGCATCATCATGCTCAACATCCCGCTGGCCCTGGTGGGCAGCGTGATCGCGCTGTGGCTGTCGGGCCAGCCGCTGTCGGTGGCCGCGCTGGTGGGCTTCATCACGCTCACGGGCATCGCGGCGCGCAACGGCATCCTCAAGGTCAGCCACTACCTCAACCTCTGCCTGCACGAGGGCGAGACCTTCGGCACCGCCATGATCGTGCGCGGCTCGCTCGAGCGCCTGACGCCGGTGCTGATGACGGCGCTGGTGTCGGCCTTCGCGCTGGTGCCCCTGATGCTGACGCCGGATGCGCCGGGCAAGGAGGTGCTCTTCCCGGTGGCCGTCGTTATCTTCGGCGGCCTGATCAGCTCGACCCTGCTCGACACCTTGCTGACCCCAGTGATGTTCTGGCTGTGGGGCGGCAAACCGCTGGCCCGGCTGATGGCCGAACGCAGCACCGAAAGCTACTGAACCCATCCCTGCACAGGAGACACGCTATGAACGCCCGACGCCATGTCCTGACCTGGGGCGCCGCCCTGCTCTGCGCGCTGGCCATGCCGCTGGCGCACGCCCATGACGACGCCACCCTCGACAGCATGCAGACCCCGCATGGCGGGCAGGTCCGCATGGCCGGCCCCCTTCACCTCGAACTGGTGCTGGACAAGCACGGCAGCGAGGTCAAGGAACGCGCCGTCACCCTCTACCTCAGCGATCACGCCGACCAGGCGGTGCCGGCCAAGGGCGCCACCGGCAGCATCACGCTGCTGATGGGCAAGGACAAGGTCAGCGCGCCGCTGAAGGCCGAGGGGGACAACCGTCTGGCCGCGCGCCTGCGCTATGCGGCCGTGCCAGGCATCAAGGCGGTGGTGACCGTGACGCTGCCGGGGCAGCAGGCCCAGCAGGCGCGCTTCACGCCCGTGAGGTAAAGCCAGGCTTGACAGCGGAACATTTCAGCGAATAATCACAAATGCCATTCGTTGTAATGTTCCATGACCCGCTCCGCATCGCCCACCTCACCGCGCAAGCTCATCCTCAATCTGATGCGCGCGGCCGAAGGCGTGCCGCTCACGGCGGCCGACGCCGTGCGCGCCTGCGGCGTGCTGGGCATCCGTGAAAACAGCGTGCGCGTCACCTTGGCGCGCCTGAGCGCCCAGGGGCTGCTGGCCTCCTCCGCCCGGGGCGCCTATGAACTGGGCCCCGTCGCCCGCCACATCGCCCAGGCCCTGGCCTCCTGGCGCCATGCCGAAGACCAGGTTCGTCCCTGGTCGGGC
>CAYPUS010000175.1:1469-6868 GCA_964413815.1 uncultured Aquabacterium sp.
CGGGCAACTGGATCATGGTGAGCACCGCCAGCATGGGCCGCAGCGACCGCACCGCCTTGCGTCAGCGCGAGCGCGCCCTGGCCTTGCTGGGGCTGCGCGAGTTGGAGGGCGGCCTGCATGTGCGCCCGGACAACCTCGTAGGTGGGGCAAGCACCATCCGCGAGCGGCTGCGCCAGCTCGATCTGCCAGCCGAGATCCCTGTCTTTGCGGCCATGGATTTCGCCCCCTCGCTCGAAGCCCGCGCACGCGCCCTGTGGGACGGCAAGGCGCTCGATGCCGCCTATGCGCGCACCCAGCGCGCGCTCAAGGGCTGGCTCGCCCGTGCCCATGAGCTGCCGCTTGAAGTGGCCGCCCGCGAGTGCTATTTGCTGGGCGACGACGCCATCCGCCAACTGGTCTACGACCCGCTGCTGCCCGAGCCCCTGGTCGACACCGCCCAGCGCCACGCCTTCACGCAGACCGTCGTCGCCTTCGAAGACGCCGGCCGGCAGATCTGGCGCGAGTTCCTGCCCGGCCTGCGCTCTGAAACCTACGGGGCTCACCCGCTCGCACTGGCCTAGCCCCATCCCGACCCCACCACCATGGATCCCACCATGAACCACACCGCCACCCCCACCGACCTGCCGGCGGTCACCAAGCGCCGGCTGCGCGACCTGTTCACGCCCGAGCAACTGGCCACCTTGACGGCGCGCTCCGACTGGCGCGGCGCCTGGGCCCTGGCCTCCACCTGGGGCGTGATCGCGCTGACCTTCGCCGTCCTGGCGCAATGGCCGCACCCCGTGACCTATCTGATCGCCATGGTGGTGCTGGCGGGCCGGCAACTCGCGCTGGCCATCCTGCAGCACGAAGGCGCGCACGGCACGCTGTTCAAGACACGCTGGCTCAACGACGTGCTCACGGACTGGCTGTGCGCCCGCCCGATCTGGCAGAACCTGCCCAAGTACAAGGGGCACCACCTCGGCCACCACACCAAGACGGGCACGCTCGAAGACCCGGACCTGTCCCTGCATGTGGACTACCCCGTCACCCGCCGCTCGCTGATGCGCAAGATGCTGCGCGACATCTCGGGCCTGACCGGCCTGAAGCTGATCTATGGCCTCTTCATGATGGACGCCGGCGTCTTCAAATGGACGGTGGCCAACCACATCGAGCGGCTGCCCCAGGAAGGCCGCACCTGGGCCGAGCGCATCACCACCACGCTGCGCAACATCGGCCCCATGCTGATCACCAATGCCCTGCTCTGGGCGGTGCTGGCGGCCACGGGCCACGCCTGGCTCTATGGCGCCTGGGTGCTGTCCTTCCTGACCTTGCTGCCGCTGTTCGTGCGCATCCGCTCCATCGCGGAGCATGGCTGCCTGGCTCGCTCGCCCGACATGTTCCTCAACACGCGCACCACGCGCGCCGGCTGGCTGGCGCGCATGACCGTGGCGCCGGTGCGCGTGAACTTCCACATGGAGCACCACCTCATGGCCTCGGTGCCCTACTACCGCTTGCCCTTGATGCACCGCTGGCTCCAGGCCAGGATGGGGCAGACGCAGCCGCCACCCAGCTATCTGGAGGTGCTGCGCCTGGCCAGCAGCCGGCAGGCCCAGGCTGCCTGATCGCCTGATCGCCTGATCGCCTGATCGATCAGGCCATGATCACCGGCCCGCCCTTGGCCAGCGCACGCTGGTAGGCAGGCCGCGCTTGCATCTTCGCGACGTAGGCGGCGATGTTCGGGCGGCTGGCGGCATCCCGCGTGCGGGAGGTCAGCGCCAGCACGGCAAAGCTCATCTGGAAGTCGGCCAGCGTCAGGCGATCACCCGCGAACCAGGCATGGCGGCCCAGGTGCTGCTCGATGAACGCCGTCGATGTGTCGAGGTTCGGGTCGATCAGCTGCTTTTGCACCTTCTGGCACAGGATGCGCGCGATCGGCCGCACGAAGAAGGGCATGGGCTGGGTGGGAATGGTCATGAACACCAGCTTCATCACCAGCCAGTTCATCAGCGAGCCTTCGGCGAAGTGCATCCAGAAGCGCTGCTGCATGTGCTCGGGCGTGCCGGGTTGGGTGGTCAGCTCGCTGGCGACCTGCGCGGCCTCGGCCTGGGCCTGGGCCTGCGCGCCGTAGCGTTCCAGCAGGTATTCGAGGATGGCGGCAGACTCGGCGACCACCAGATCGCCATCGGTGATCACCGGTGACTTGCCGAGCGGATGAATCTTCTTGAGTTCGGGGGGCGCCAGCTTGGTGAGCGGGTGCCGTTTGTAGAACTTGATCTCGTAAGGCAGGCCGAGCTCTTCGAGCAGCCACAGCACGCGCTGCGAACGGGATGTTTCAAGATGGTGGACGGTGATCATGTCCGCAAGCATACATGCGCGGTAAAGTGCGTTCCCATGAGCAAGGTCACGATCTACCACAACCCCCAGTGCGGCACCTCCCGCAACACCCTGGCCCTGATCCGCGATGCCGGCATCGAGCCCGAGGTCATCCACTACCTGCAGACGCCCCCCACGCGCGATGAACTCGTGCGCCTGATCCAGGACAGCGGCCTGAGCGCCCGCCAGATGATGCGCGACAAGGGCGATCTGTACGTGGAACTCGGTCTGGCCGACCCCAAGTGGACGGACGCGCAGCTGATCGATTTCATGATCGCCCATCCGGCCCTGATCAACCGCCCCATCGTCGTGACAGCGAAGGGCACCCGCCTGTGCCGTCCGGCCGAGCTGGTGCGCGACATCCTGCCCTCCGCGGCCTGATCCACCCAGCCAGCCGCGCCCATGCCCCGCCGCTCCGACAGCATCAGCCCGACCGCGCACTACACCGGCTACACCTGGTTCCACCACGGCCTGTCTCATCCGGCCCTGGTGACGCCCGAAGGCCGCATGCTGTATGCGATGTCACGCCCCTTCGATGTGGGGGCACGGCTCATCGGCGCGCCCACACTGAGCCCTTTTCTGCTGGCGCGCCACCGCATCATCGACCACCTGCTCGAGCAGGCCATCGCGGAAGGCCGCGTCGGGCAGATCATCGAAGTGGCGGCCGGGCTGTCGCCGCGCGGCTGGCGCTTCAAGCAGCGCCACGGTGAGCGGCTGCGCTACATCGAGGCCGACCTGCCCGACATGGCCTTGCGCAAACGAACACTGCTTCAGGACGCCGGGCTGTTGAAGCCTGGCCATGAGGTCGTGTCCCTGGATGCGCTGAGCGATGCGGGCCCGGAGTCACTGGCCGCACTGGCCGACACGCTGGATCCGGGCCAGGGCCTGGCCATCGTCACCGAAGGCCTGGTCAACTACTTCGACACGCCCACGGTGGCGGCGATGTGGGCGCGCTTCAGCCGGGTGCTGGGGCGCTTTCCGCACGGGCTCTACCTGTCGGACATCCATCTGGACAACGTGCGGCAGGCCAGTGCCGGCACTTCCGTGTTCATGGCCGCGCTGTCGGTGTTCGTCAAAGGCCGCGTCTTCCTGCACTTCGACAACAGCGTGGTGGCGACCACGGCCCTGCACGATGCGGGCTTCGCCTTCGCGGAACTGCACCGGCCCAGCGACATGGCACCCGTCCTCGGGCTGGACGTGCGCGCGGGCACCAATCTGGTCCGGGTGATCGAGGCGCGCAGCAACAAACCCGATGTGAGGCTCTGAAAGCTGCCGCGTTGAATCAGCGCTGCATTGCCGCGCCTTCGGCCGGCAAGATGCCACCGCCCAAGGTCTGGTAGAGCGTTGCCAGGGCGTTGAGCCGGTTCAAGCGGTTCTGCGCCAGGTTGTTCTCGGCCTGACGGCGGGTTTCCTGCGCATCCAGCCAGGTCTTCAAGGCCACCGCGCCAGCCCGGTAGCGGGCCTCGCTCAGGCGTTCGGTGGTCCGGGCCGCCTCGACGGCCTGGGCCAGCTTCTCGCCCTGGGCTTCGTACTGCAGGCGCGCCGACAGCGCATTCTCGACATCGGCCAGCGCCTGGTACCAACTCTGCCTGAACCCGATCACGGCCGCGTCATGGTCGGCCTGCGAGATCGCCACGCTGCGGTCCATGTCGCGCCACTGCACGAAAGGCAGGACCAGGCCCGCGCCCAGCGTGCCCACCGGATCGCGCAGCACATCGGACAGCGCCGTGCTGCTGCCCCCGACGCTGCCCGTCAGGGTGAGGGCCGGATAGAAGCTCGCGCGGGTCGCATCCACCGAGGCCAGCGACCTGCGCAAGCGCAGTTCGGCCGCGCGCAGGTCAGGCCGGCGCGTCAGCAGCGAGGCGGGCAGGCCCGGCTGCACATCGGGCAAGGGCCCTTCCTGCAGACGCAAGGCCTCGTCCACCGCCACGCTCGGGGGCTGGTTGAACAGGATGGCCAGCGCATTGCGCGCCTGCACGCGCTGCTGCAGCCACTGGGTGTGACTGGCTTCCTGCGAGGCCAAAGACTGCGTGGCCTGCGCCACTTCCAGGCCCGAGGCGCCACCCACCGCGTACTGCGCCTCCACCAGCTTCAGGGTTTCGCGCGCATAGGCGATGCTTTGCTCGCTCGCTTCGACACGCTGGTTCAGGTAGGCCACCTGCCAGTAAAGATTGGCCACCGTGCCCGCCAGCGACATGGCGGCGGCCTGACGGTCCTGCTCGGTGGCCTGGGCTTCCCACTCGGCCACATCGCGCAGGCTGGACAGCCGGCCCCACAGGTCAAGCTCCCAGCTCACGCTGCCGGTGAATGAATGCGTGCGCGTGGTCGAGCCACCATCGAGCGGCCGCGACGCCGAGCTGTTGCCCCGCACGGACACCGAGGGCAGCTGATCACTGGCGGCCTGGCCGGCCACCAGTTGCGCGCGACGCACCCGGATGGCCGCCTGGGCCAGGTCGTTGTTGCGCGCCAGCCCATCCTGGATCAGCGCCGCCAGGGTCGGGTCGTTCAGCGCCAGCCACCAAGGCGAGAGGGCCGAAGACACCGCGGCATCGCCCGCCTCGGCACCTTGCTGCGCGACGCTTCCCTGCTCCCAGGCGCCCGGCACGGCCAGGTCGGGCTGCTGGTAGGGCGTGTGGGTGGCGCAGGCCGTGAGGCTCAGGGCCAAAGCCGCGGCCAGGGCCACCTTCTCGAAGCTGTGTACTTGTCGTTCCATGAATCGTCTGCCTGTCTTCCGATACGTCCACATCGCTGCCATCACTGCCTCGACAGTGCTTCGACCGGGTCCAGCTTGGCGGCATTGCGCGCTGGCAGGAAGCCGAACACCACGCCGATCAGCGAAGACACGCCGAAGGCCGCCACGATGGAGGACACCGAATAGACCAGTTTGAAATCGCCACCGAATTTGTCGAAGCCCACGCCGATGGCCAGCGCCAGCGCGATGCCCAGCACCCCGCCCAGCAGGCACACCAGCACCGCCTCGATCAGGAACTGCCGCAGGATGTCGACCAGCCCGGCGCCGAGCGCCATGCGCACGCCGATCTCCTGCG
>CAYPUS010000176.1:0-5805 GCA_964413815.1 uncultured Aquabacterium sp.
CACCACGGTGATGCGGTCACCCAGGTGGGGTGAGGCATCCCACAGCGCGTTGACAGCCGTCTCCATGTTGGCGGCCAGCACGCCGCGTACAGGCGGCACGTCGGCCGGCAAAAGGTGCACGGCGCTGGCAGGCACCACATAGCGGCTCTGATGGGGGTGCAGGCAAAACACCGTGCGCCCGAGCAAGCCGGCAGGCCCCTGTTCGACCATGCCCACGCTGATGTAGCCGTACTTGACCGGCCACGGGAAATCACCGGCCTGGAAGGGTGCCCGCATGCGCGCGTATTCGCTGGGCGGCACCTCGCCGCGGAACACCAAGGTTTCGGTGCCGCGGCTGATGGCGCTGTGCAGCGCACGCACGCAGACCTCGTCAGCGTTGGGCCGCGGCAGGGTTTCACTGCGCAGCTCGGCGTGTCCCGGGCGGGTCAGCCAAAGGGCCTGGGCCGTCAAAGCTTCATCCATTGCGCTCGCCTCGGCAGGTTTCGCTGATCAACTGTTGCATTCTGGCCTTCACGTTGGTCGCCAGAGCCTGTGCGCTGCCAGGGGTGTCACCAGGGTGGCTGCACACAGCTTGGCCGAAACGCACCCGTCCGACCAGGTCGCGGTAACGCGGCATCGTCACCTGCAGCGCCGCGGCCAGCTTCTCACGCTCGTGCGGGGTGCGACGCGTCAAGGTCAGCGGGTGGCGTTGCGCGGCGGGCGAGATGACGTGGCTCACCAGCGCAGGCACGAACTGGGTGCCGGGTGCCAGGCGAGCGAAGAGGGTGTAGCTGTCCGACCAGCGCCCGAGGGATGCCGTGGCCCGACATGCCCCGAAGGTGGCCGGGTCCGGCTCGATGGCCCCCGCCGGGAAGGACAGCAACGCACCGCCTTCCTTCAGGTGCCGAGCGGCTGCGCGCACCGCGGCCAGGCGCCCTGGCGCATCCTCAGGCAGGAAGATCAGTTGCCGCGCCACATGGGGCAGGGCCCGCAAGAAGGGCCGGTCCAGGGCGATGACGCGCAGATCCGGCCGCGCGGCCAGGCTGGCAAACAGCGCGATGGCGTCGGTCATGCCGGGATGGTTGGCCAGCACAAACACCGGGCCTTTGGACGGAACGTGCGCCAGGCCGCTGGTCAAGAGGCCAGCGCTCATCCTGTTGATCAACCAGGCGCTGCCATGGGCGAGACCGTGGTCGCGCACACGCGTATCGAACTCGTGGACGATGCGGGCGAAGCGCCGCGCAGGCGGGTGTAAGAGGCGGCGAAGCGGCGTGCACCGCAGAAGCGACAGGCCGATCGCGTCGAGCAGATCGGCGATGTTGATCTCGGTCAGGGCGTCGACGGGCGGCGGCGTGGCGGCGGGCATGCACCGCAGTCTAGCTTCGCCAGAGGCAGTCAAGAAAGGCCGGGCGCAGGCTCAGGCCGCGTTCATGTCGGTGTGTCTGACGCCGGTCGATTTTGCGGCAAACAGGTAATCGGGCCGCACGACACGCATGATCGACGTCCATTCCAGACGTGCGATGGCGTTGGCGATGCGATCGATCTTGCCGGTGTTCCACACCGGCTCGGCGTAAGCGGCTTCCAGTTCATCGCGAAGGCGGTGGTATTCGCTGTTGAGGTATTTGGATGGCATGCATGACTCCTGCTCAGGGTTTGTCCCCGTATCACCCGATCAGGCAATCGGGGTGCCTGGGGCGGCGTTTCGTTGCGGGCCACGTGGGGCGCCGAAGCCCGGAGGCTGGCGTCCACGTTGCCTTCACAGGGCCGCGCGCCCTCAATGCGCCGCGGGCACCCGGTCCGGCTGGGCTGGCGTGGAGATGTCGCGCAAGATCTCCTGCACACCGTCGGGTTCTCGCACAGCCAGGTCGCCCAGCGACACGATGCCCACCAGCTCGTGGTCCGTGTTGAGCACCGGAATGCGGCGCACCTGCACGTCCGACATCTGCTGCGCCACCTCGTCCGTACTCTGCGTTTCCAGGCACCAGCGGGGGTGGTCGGACATGATGTCGCTCACCCTGGCTTCGCTGGGCCGCATGTCGCTGGCCGTGGCCCGGACAGTGATGTCCCGGTCCGTGATCATGCCGACGAGCCGGCTGCGCTCGCAGACGGGCAGGGCGCCCACATTGAGTTCATCCATCAGTTGCGCCGCAGCCAGCAGCGAGGCGTCAGGGGTGATCACTTCCACGTCGCGCGTCATCACATCGGCAATGGTTCGCATGGTTTTCTCCTTTGATGGCTGGCGCCGCTTATATCCGTCCCATCAGCAGCAGGATGATGAGGATCAGCACGATCAGACCGACACCGCCCGTCGGGCCATAGCCCCAGGAGCGGCTGTGGGGCCATGCAGGCAGGACGCCGATGAGCAGCAGGATCAGAACGATCAGAAGAATGGTGCCGAGGGTCATGGTGGTCTCCGGTGGGGGTTAGAGGAATGACGAGCCCCTGACCGCCGGGCATGTGGGGGCCGGCGCGGTCTGGTGCGGCTCGCCCCTCCTTGGCAATCAGCGTGCGCGGTCTTTGGGCATGGGGTTTGCTGCCCAGGGGGGCGCCATGACGGCATGGAGTCAGGAGCTTCACAATGGACAAACAACATCTGCCCAAGGCCTTCGGGGTGTTCAAACCCGTCGGTCACACGGTCATCGCCTACTGCTCGGACGATGCCTTGAGCGACGCCAGCCAGGCGCTGGACAGCGAAGGTTTTCAAGGCGGGGACGTGGTGCGCTACACCGCCGATGAGATGCGGCAACAGGCGCAGGCCGACATGCAATCGGCCAGTGGGCTGGCCACCATCGGCCAGGAACTCAACCTCGTCAAAGCACATCTCGCGCTGGCCGAAGCCGGTTGCAGTTTCCTGGTCGTGCACGCATCGGACGATGACAAGGCCGAACGGGTGGCCAACATCGCGCGGCGCACGAAAGCGGTGGCCGCCCAACGTTACGGCCGTTTCATCATCGAGGAACTGATCGCCTCGCCGCGCGGGGAGAGGCAGGTCTTCGAATCACCTGACCGGGGCCTGGACATCCGCGTGCCCGATTCCTGCGAGGTGCCCGGCACATCCGAAGCGTCGGGCCAAGCCGGCTCTGCCAAGCCGCGATCGTCTTCCTGACCCGCAGCAACAACCCTCTGCAACCACCCTTTGCCATCCGGCGTCTGGAGTCACCATCATGAGCTCTGTCAACCTGACTTCGATCCGTTCCAGCACGACACCCTTGGCGCAAGACGCCTCGCCAGACGTGCTCGAAGGGGTCAACTGGCGCGCGGTCATCGCCGGCGCGGTGGCGGCCACCGCCTTGTCTTTCATCTTGCTGTTGCTGGGCGTGGGCCTGGGCCTGTCGGCCACCTCGCCCTGGTCCTTCGAAGGCATTGGCGCCGCGCCCCTGGCCGTCTCGGCCATCGTGTGGGTGATCCTTACTCAGATCGCGGCATCGGGCTTGGGCGGCTACATGGCCGGGCGGCTGCGCGGGCGCTGGCTCACGCTGCGTGACCCGGAGGTCTACTTCCGCGATACGGCCCACGGCCTGCTGGCCTGGGGCCTGTCCACCTTGATCATGGCAGGCCTCATGGGGGCGGCGGTGAGCGGGGTGGTAAACCAGGCGGCACAGGCTACCGGGTCGGCGGCCACGCTGGCGCAAACAGCGGTGAATGGCAGCGCGCAGCCGGAGGGCGCGCCCGCCGGCGCGGCCATCCAGGCTCCGGTGGACGCCAACGCCTACTGGATCGACGTGATGATGCGTGCCGATCCTCAGGCGGTGGCGCAAGGCCAAGCCATCACCGTGGTGGATCCCGCCACCGATGCGGCCACGCGGGCCCAGGCCACGCGCATCCTCGGCCATGCCGTCGTGACCGGGACCTTGAGCACGGAGGATTCCCAGATCCTGGCGCAGCAGGTGTCACTGCGCACCGGCATGCCCCTGGCGCAGGCGCAGGCGCGCGTCAATGACACCTATGCCAGAGTGCTGCAATCCCTGAGTGAAAACGAAGCCGCCATCAAGGAGAAGGCCGACGCCGCACGCAAGGCCAGCGCGCACGCCACGCTGTGGATGTTCGTGGCCTTGCTGGCTGGTGCATTCGTTGCGGCATGGCTTGCCACCTATGGCGGCCGCCAGCGTGATCGTGCCGCCATCAGCGCCGATGCCGGCCGATTCTGATCCCATCAACCTTCCATCGAAAGGAGCCCGCCATGGGTGCCATTCTGCTTTGGCTGCTGGGCGTGCCACTGCCCATCATCATTCTGATCGCCTTGCTGACCTGATGGCCATCGAGGCAGCTTGCACGCGCCCCATGGCGAGACCCGCCATGGGCATACGGATTGCCGATCCGCTTCTCCAGGTGCAGGGCCTCTGTGCGTTTCTCGCGCTTTCGTCCGCACCGGTCCATTGTCATCGTCTGATCAAGGAGAACAACATGTTCGCTTCCATTCGCACCCTGTCCAGCTTGCGCCAGATGGGGCTGGGTTTGTCCGCCGCCTTGCTGAGCCTGGCGTGCGCAACGTCGGCCGTGGCCCAGCCCAACGTCGTGCGCGACCCCAATGATCCTGGCGGCACCAAAGCGGCCAACGCCGCGGCGCACAACGCCGAAGGCGTCCGCGCCGACACCCGCTTTTTGAAGGAAGCCGCCCAGGCCGGGCTGGCCGAGATCGAGGCGGCCAAGCTGGCCATCGGCAAGTCGACCAATCCGCAGGTCAAGGCCTATGCCGAACACATCGTGAACGACCACACCAAGGCCAATGGCGAACTGTCCCAACTGGCCAGCACGAAGGGTGTGACCTTGCCGACCGAGCCCTCGCTGGCCGACAAGGCCAAGCTGAAGGTGCTGGCCCTGCGTGAAGGCAAGAGCTTCGATGAGCACTATGCCAAGACCTTCGGTGTCGATGCGCACGAAGATGCGATCAAACTCTTCAAGAAGGGCGCCTCGGAGGGCGCGGACGCCGAAGTCAAGGCCTTCGCCAACAAGACCCTGCCCACGCTGACCGAGCATCTGGAGTCGGCCAAGAGCCTCAAGACCCAGACCGAGCAGGCCAACAAGTAAGGCCAGGCAGGGCCGCGGGGTTCATCAAGGCGGGCGCGCCGGCATGGCGCCCCGCCTTGTTGCATGGGTCAAAGCAGACCTTCCGAGAGGCCTTGCCGCAGAGCCTTGGCCGCGCCCACCATGTTGCGCAGCGCCGGCCGGACCTCGTCCCATTGCCGGGTCTTGAGACCACAGTCAGGATTGACCCACAGGCGCTCGGCGGGAATGCGCTGAGCGGCCTTGTTCATCAGGGCGATGATGTCATCTTGCGTCGGGATGTTCGGCGAGTGGATGTCGTAGACACCCGGGCCGATCTCATTCGGGTAGCGGAAGTCGTCAAAGGCGTCGAGCAGCTCCATGTCGGAGCGCGAGGTCTCGATGGTGATCACATCGGCATCCATGTCGGCAATGGCGGCGATGATGTCGTTGAACTCCGAATAGCACATGTGCGTGTGGATCTGCGTCTCGTCGCGCACGCCGTTGGCGGTGATGCGGAAGGATTCGACGGCCCAGTCCAGGTAGGCCTGCCACTGCGACTTGCGCAGCGGCAAGCCTTCGCGCAGTGCCGCTTCGTCGATCTGGATCACGCGCACACCGGCACATTCCAGGTCGAGCACTTCCTCCCGGATCGCCAGGGCCAGCTGTTTGCATGACGCCGAGCGCGGCTGGTCGTCGCGCACGAACGACCAGTTCAGGATGGTGACCGGCCCGGTGAGCATGCCCTTCATGGGCTTGCCGGTGAGCGACTGCGCGTAGCGGATCCATTCCACCGTCATGGCCCGCGGCCGCGTGATGTCGCCGAACAGGATGGGCGGCTTG
>CAYPUS010000176.1:5815-6833 GCA_964413815.1 uncultured Aquabacterium sp.
CCGTAGGACTGCACCCAGCCGAACTGGCTGAAGGCGTAGCCGTCCAGCTGCTCGCCGAAGTATTCGACCATGTCGTTGCGCTCCGCTTCGCCGTGCACCAGCACGTCCAGTCCCAGGGTCTCCTGCTCGCGCACACTGCGTTCGATTTCCGCATGCATGGCAGCCTGGTAGCCGGCCGCGTCCAGCTCGCCGGCCTTGAACCGGCTGCGCGCGTGGCGGATCTCCGCCGTCTGCGGGAACGAGCCGATGGTGGTGGTCGGGAAGGCGGGCAGCTTGAGCCGTGCAGCTTGGAGCGGTGCGCGGACCGCATAGCCGCTCTTGCGCCGGCCCAGGCTCGCATCGAGCCTGGCCATGGCCGCCTGCACCGCGGGGTTGTGGACGCGTGCCGACGCGCGGCGCGATTGGATCGCCGCCTGGTGGGTTGCCAGTTCCGGCTGCACGGCATCCCGGCCCTGGTTCAGCGCCTTGCCCAGCACCTGCAGTTCGTCGAGTTTCTGCAGCGCGCAGGCCAGCCAGGACTTGATCTCGGGATCCAGCTTCCGCTCGGCGGCCAGGTCCACCGGCACGTGCAGCAGCGAGCAGGTCGGCGCGATCCAGAGGCGCTCGCCCAGCCGTTCGGCAAGGGGCTCCAGCCAATCGAGAGCCGCCGCCAGGTCGGTCTTCCAGATGTTGCGGCCATCGATGACGCCCAGCGACAACACCTTGTGCGGCGGCAGCAGGTTCAAGAGCGGCTTCACGTCCTCGCGGCCGTTGATCGCGTCGATGTGCAAGCCGGCCACCGGCAGGTTCGCGGCGAGATACTGGTTCTCGGCGAGTTCACCGAAGTAGCTGGCCACGAGCAGCTTGACACGGCTGCTCTTGAGCTCGTGATAGGCCAGGTTGAAGGCATGCTGCCAGTGGGCATCGAGTTCGGTGACCAGCAGCGGTTCGTCGATCTGGACCCATTCGACGCCTTGCGCCGCCAGGGCGTTCAATAGCTCGCCGTACACGGGCAGCAGGCGCGGCAGGAGGGCGAGCT
>CAYPUS010000177.1:0-3787 GCA_964413815.1 uncultured Aquabacterium sp.
GCCAATGTGTGGAGCTGCCCAAGTTTCAATGTGCTGGCCCGCGAAGGCCAGGACGCCGAGCGCCACAACTTGCTGCACCCCACGGCCACGCCGCGCCTGCCTTTCGTGACCCGGCAGCTGGACCCGCACATGGGGCCCGTGGTGGCCTCGACGGATTATGTGAAGGCCCTGCCCGAGCAGATCCGTGCCTACATCCCCAAGGGACGCAGCTACAAGGTGCTGGGCACGGATGGCTTTGGGCGCAGCGATTTCCGCTACCGCCTGCGCGAGCATTTCGAGATCAACCGGCACTACATCGTGGTCGCGGCGCTCAAGGCCCTGGCCGACGACGGCCATCTGCCGGCCAACAAGGCCGCCGAGGCGATCGCCAAGTACGGCCTCCAGGCGGACAAGCTGAACCCCCTTTACGCATGACGTATGCATGACGTGCGCATGACCACCCCAGACACCCAAAGGCCTGAACACACATGGCTGTCATCGAACTGATCATTCCCGACATCGGCGACGTGAGCGATGCCGCTGTCATCGAACTGCTGGTCAAGCCTGGCGACACGATCAAGGCCGAACAGAGCCTGATCACCATCGAGTCCGACAAGGCTTCGATGGAGGTGCCTTCGCAGGCCGGCGGTGTGCTCAAGGAACTGCGCGTCAAGCTGGGCGACACGGTGAGCGAGGGCTCATTGATCGGCTTGCTGGAGACCGCCGAGGCCGAGGCGCCCGCTGCGGGGAAGGCAGCCCCTGGCGCCGCGACCGTGGTGGCACCGGACGCGCCGGCGCCGACGCAGGTGGCCGAAGCGGCTTCCGGCGCGGTGGAAGGCGGCGTCGAGGTCGATGGGGGCGGCACGGGATCGGGGTCTGCGGCCGCGCCTGTATCGACGCCTGCATCGACGCCTGCATCGACGCCTGCATCGACGCCTGCATCGCCTGAGCCGGCCACCACCTCGGCCGAAGGCGGCAAAGCCCCCGAGCATGCCGTGCGCACCCACCCCACCGCGGCGCTGGCTTCCTTGCCGCCGCCCCCGCTGAGCGCCGTCTCGCACGCCTCGCCTTCGGTGCGGCGCTTCGCGCGGGAGCTGGGCGTGTCGCTGGCACGTGTGCAAGGCACCGGCCCGAAAGGCCGCATCACCCATGTCGACGTGCAGAACTTCGTCAAGGGCGTGATGGGGCAGGCCGATCAGGCGGGGGGCGCCGCACCGGCGGTCGCCGCGCAGGGCGCCGCCACCGGCAGCGCCGACCTGGGCGGCATGACGCTGCTGCCCTGGCCCTCGGTCGACTTCACCAAGTACGGCCCTGTCGAGCGTCAGCCGCTGTCGCGCATCAAGAAGATCTCGGGCGCGAACCTGCACCGCAACTGGGTGCGCATCCCCCATGTCACGAACAACGACGAGGCCGACATCACCGAGCTGGAGGCCCTGCGCCTGAAGCTCAATGAAGAGCATGCCAAGGCCGGCGTCAAGTTCACGCTGCTGGCCTTCCTGCTCAAGGCCTGCGCGGTGGCCTTGAAGAAGTTCCCGCAGTTCAACGCCTCGCTCGATGGTGACGATCTGGTGCTCAAGCAGTATGTGCACATCGGCTTTGCCGCCGACACGCCCAACGGGCTGGTCGTGCCGGTGATCCGCGATGTCGACCAAAAGAGCCTGACCCAGCTGGCGACCGAGACGGCCGCGCTGGCTGCCAAGGCGCGCGAGGGCAAGCTCTCGCCCGGCGAGATGCAGGGCGGATGCTTCTCGATCTCTTCGCTGGGCGGCTTCGGGGGCACGACCTTCACGCCCATCATCAACGCGCCCGAGGTGGCCATCCTGGGCGTGTGCCGCTCGGCGATGAAGCCGGTGTGGAACGGCAGCAGTTTCGATCCCCGCCTGATGCTGCCCTTGAGCCTGAGCTACGACCACCGCGTCATCGACGGCGCCTCGGCCGCGAAGTTCAACACCTACCTGGCCAGCTTGCTGGCCGACTTCCGCCGCGCACTCGTCTAAGCCATGCCACAGATCAACATCCCCGTGCCCGACCTGGGCGACATTGCCGACGCGGCGGTCATCGAGATCCTCGTCAAACCCGGTCAGACCATCACGGCCGAGCAGAGCCTGATCACGCTGGAATCGGACAAGGCCTCGATGGAGGTGCCTTCGCCCGAAGCAGGCGTGGTTGGCGACATCCAGGTCAAGCTGGGTGACCGGGTCAAGCAGGGGCAGGTGATCCTGACGCTGGAGACGGCCGGGGCTGCGTCGGGCGCATCGGCGCCAGGCGGCACTGCCAAGGAGGCCCCCACTGCGGGACCCGTGCCGGCCGCTTCTGCGTCCGCATCCCCGGCTGCGCCGGCACCCACGCCTGCACCCACGCCCGCTGCACCTTCCCCGGCAGCGGCCTCAGCATCGGCCTCAACAGCGGCGTCCCCCGCATCGGCATCCACCGGCGCGTCGCCTTCGCCCCGTCCTGCCGTCAATGCCCCGGCGCAGACCGACTGCGACGTGCTCGTGCTGGGCGGTGGCCCGGGTGGCTACAGCGCGGCTTTCCGCGCGGCCGATCTGGGCCTGAAGGTCATCCTGGTCGAGCGCTATGCGGAGTTGGGGGGCGTGTGCCTGAACGTGGGGTGCATCCCTTCGAAGGCCTTGCTGCACGTGGCCGCCGTGATGGAGGAGGTCAGGCACTTCGATGCGCTGGGCGTGAGCTTCGGTGAGCCGAAGGTGGACCTGGACAAGCTGCGCAAGCACAAGGACGGCGTGACACGCAAGCTCACCACCGGCCTGGCCGGCATGGCCAAGGCCCGCAAGGTCGAGGTGGTGCGCGGCTACGGTTCGCTGGTCGACGCCCACCATGTGCAGGTCGAGCTGACCGAGGGCAGTGCCCAGGACAAGACCGGGCAGACACGCCAGATCAGCTTCAAGCGAGCGATCATCGCCGCGGGCTCGCAGGCCGTGCGCCTGCCCTTCCTGCCGGACGACCCGCGCGTGGTCGACTCCACAGGCGCTTTGCTACTGCCCTCGGTGCCCAAGAAGATGCTGATCATCGGCGGGGGCATCATCGGCCTGGAGATGGGCACGGTGTATGCCGCGCTGGGCGCCATGTCCGGCACGAAGATCGATGTGGTCGAGATGAGCGACACCCTGATGCCGGGCGCCGACCGGGATCTGGTCAAGGTCTGGGAGAAGTTCAATGCGGGCCGCTTCGAGCGCATCATGCTGGGCACCAAGACCGTCTCGGCCGAGGCCACGCCGGAGGGGATCCGCGTGGGTTTTGAATCGGCCAAGCCAGGCGGCGAGGCGCCGGTTTCGGCCACTTATGACCTGGTCCTTCAGGCGGTCGGCCGCAGCCCCAATGGGCGCAAGATCGGTGCCGACAAGGCGGGTCTGGCGGTCGACGAGCGTGGCTTCATCCGCGTCGATGAACAGCTGCGCAGCAATGTGCCCAGCCTCTTTGCGATCGGCGACATCGTCGGGCAGCCCATGCTGGCGCACAAGGCCGTGCACGAGGGGCATGTGGCCGCCGAGGTGATCGCCGGTGAGTTGCTGGGCGACGAGGCCCTGGCGCGCGCAGCTTTCGACGCGGCTGTGATTCCGAGCGTGGCCTACACCGATCCGGAGATCGCCTGGGTGGGCCTGACCGAAGAGCAGGCCAAGGCGCAGGGCCGGACGCTCAAGAAGGGCCTGTTCCCTTGGGGCGCCTCGGGCCGGGCCTTGGCCAATGGGCGTTCGGAAGGCTTCACCAAGCTGCTCTTCGATGCCGAAACGGGCCGCATCGTCGGTGGCGGCATCGTGGGCACGCACGCGGGCGACCTGATCAGCGAGGT
>CAYPUS010000177.1:3797-6824 GCA_964413815.1 uncultured Aquabacterium sp.
ATCGAGATGGGCGCCGACGAGGTCGACATCGGCCAGACCATCCACCCGCATCCCACCCTCGGCGAGAGCGTGGGCCTGGCCGCGGAGGCGGCGCATGGCGTCTGCACGGACCTGATGCCGGTGCGCAAGCGCTGAAGTCACGGATGCTTGGGCGTCATCCAGGTGTCGCCTAGGCGTCAATCGGGGCTCATTTGGGCACCATAGCCCCGCTGCAGCCCGTCTTCTTGGGGATCTTCCCGCATCGTGCAGGAGGCCCAGTCCAGATAATCGATGCCTCGGGAAGACGGCCTGGCGTGCATGCGGGCCGCCGCATGTGCCATGCCACGCAAGAGGTGCCAGGGAATGAACCAGCAGGAAGCCCCCGCCCAGCGGGACGCCTCATCGGCGCGTGCCTATGGGGGCTTGTCGTCGCAGGAGCGGCGCCACCAACGGCGCGAGCGCCTGATCCAGGCCGGGCTCGAGGTGTTCGGCCGCCGGGGCCTGCGTCAGTCGACCATGCGGGACATCTGCACCCAGGCCCGCCTGTCCGACCGCTATTTCTATGAGTCCTTCGCCTCCGTGCAGGATGTGTTCGAGGCGGTGTATGTGGATCTGCGCGCCCAGTTGCTCAGCCGCCTGCATGCGGCCATGCGGGACAAGCGCGCGCGCACCCAGGTCGCCGTCGCCGAGGCGGGGCTGCGGGCGTTTTTCGCTTTCGTGCGCGAGGACCGGCGTCGGGCCCGCATCATGCTGATCGACGTGCTGGGCCTGCGTTTTTCGCACCTGGGCGAAGGCGAGAGCGATGGACATGGGCAAGGCGCTTACCGCGTCGATCCCTACGTCAGCCTGTTCGGCGAGCTCTTTCAGGTCTGGTATCCCGGGGTGGACGATCTGGGCATCGATGTGGCCCTGGTGCTCCAGACCATGATCGGGATGACGGTGCAATCGGCGGCCGCCTGGGCGGACAAGGGCTTCGACAAGTCGGTCGAGGACATCGTGCGGCACAACCTCTTTGCCTGGGCCGGGCTGGACCAGTGGATCAAATCGCTGACGGCCCAGCGCGCCGAACGGCGCCGGGTTTCGCACTCCTGAGTCGCGTTCTCATCGTCGTCAATGGAAGTCGCGGCTGCGGGTGGCCAGTCGGCCCAGCAGCGGGGTCAGATCACGCAGGTGGTGGGCCACCAGGTGGCAGACCTCGCCTTCGCGCTGCCACACGCCGTAAACGGCCAGCAGCCGCGCCTGCAGCAGTTCGCGCCGGAAGCGTTCGCGCACGCTGCGCCAGACGATCACATTGACGCTGCCGGTTTCGTCCTCCAACGTCACGAAGATCACGCCGGAAGCGGTTTCGGGCTGCTGCCGAACGGTGACGATGCCGCAGGCCCGCGCGAGCCTGCCGTTGGGAAAGCCGCGCAGTTCCTCGCTGCTGCACAGCCTTTGCTGGGACAGGCGAGGGCGCAGCAGGGCCAGTGGATGGCGGCGCAGCGTGAGCCCCAGCGAGGCGTAATCGAACAGGATTTCTTCCCCTTCGGGGGCCAGGGGCAGGGTCAGGCTGGCTTCCTCGATGGGCGTTTCGCGCAGCAGCGCGGGCGCGCGGTGGCGGGCGGCCGCTTCCCAGACCTGCTGGCGGCGGTGGCCGGACAGGCTCATCAGCGCATCGCCCGAGGCCAGGGCACGCAGGTCGGACTGGTCAAGGTCGGCGCGCCGGGCCAGGTCGTCCACGTTCCGGAAGGGGCCGGCCTGGCGGGCCTGCATGATGCGGCTGGCGGCGTCCTGGGACAAGTTGGCCACCATCCTCAAACCCAGGCGCACCGGGCATTGAGGCGATTGGGCCTCGGACCCGCCATCCTCCAAGGTGCAATCCCAATCGCTGCACATCACATCGGGCGGCCGCACCACCACGTCGTGGCGGCGCGCATCCTGCACCAACTGGCTCGGTGAATAAAAGCCCAGCGGCTGCGAATTGAGCATGCCGGCCAGGAAGGCGGCCGGTTCATGGCATTTGAGCCAGGCGCTGTAGTAGACCAGGCTGGCGAAGCTGGCCGCATGCGATTCCGGGAAGCCATAGGCGCCAAAGCCCTTGATCTGCTCGAAGATGCGCTGGGCGAAATCCAGGCTGTGGCCATGGGCCATCAGGCCGTCGATCACCTTGCGCTCGAACTTGTGCACGGCGCCATGGCGCTTCCAGGCCGCCATCGAGCGCCGCAGCGCATCGGCCTCGCCGGGCGTGAAGCCGGCACCGTCCACGGCGATCTGCATCACCTGCTCTTGAAAGATGGGCACGCCCAGGGTGCGTTTCAAGGCGCGCTCCAGCCCGGGCGGATAGGTGATGGCTTCGGGCTTGTGGCGGGCCAGTTCGCGCTGGCGCAGATAGGGGTGGACCATGCCGCCTTGAACCGGGCCCGGCCGCACCAGGGCCACCTCCACCACCAGGTCGTAGAAGTTCTGGGGCCGCAGCCGGGGCAGCATGCTCATCTGCGCGCGGCTTTCGATCTGGAACACGCCGATGGTGTCGGCGCGGCAGATCATCTCGTAGGTGGCCTGGTCCATTTTGGGGATGGTCTCCAGCCCCCAGGGCTGGCCGCGCAGCCGCGACACGAAGCGCAGCGTCTTGCGCAAGGCCGTCAGCATGCCGAGCGCCAGCACGTCGACCTTGAGCAGGCCCAGCACATCCAGGTCGTCCTTGTCCCACTGGATGATGCTGCGATCGGGCATGGTGGCGTTCTCGATGGGCACCATGCGGCACAGCGCCTGGCCCGCGATCACGAAGCCGCCCACGTGCTGGCTCAAATGCCGGGGAAAGCCGATCAGCGCGGCGGTCAGCTCCTGCCACTGGCTCAGGCGCGGGTCATGCGGATCCAGTCCCAACTCCGTCAGACGCTCGGGCTGGATGCCGCGTCCATCCCACCACTGGTGGTTGTCGGCCAGGCGGTCGATCAGGTCCGCATCGAAGCCCAAGGCCTTGCCCACATCGCGCAAGGCGCTGCGGGTGCGGTAGCTGATGACGGTGGCGGTGAGCGCCGTGCGGTCCCGGCCGTATTTGCGGTAGAG
>CAYPUS010000178.1:0-6788 GCA_964413815.1 uncultured Aquabacterium sp.
GTCGAAGGCAATCCGGGCTACTACACGTCGAAGTTCTTCCTGCGCCCGCATTACCAGCTGGAAGGCCTCACCGTATCGCTGCGACTGGTGTCGAAGCTGCCTTCCCAGAAGGCGGCTTGATCGGGCAGGCCACCCGGTTCAAGTCATCCGAAGAAGCGTTCAGGGCCACAGCTCAAGCGGGCCCGAATCCATATGCCGGCGGTGTGGGGGTTTGACCCCTTCCCCACACCTTTGTCTGCCGGTTTCTATTTTCTGCGGGTTGCCTAACAGGATGGAGAAGCATCATGGCAGTGGACATGTTCATCAAGATTGGTGATATCAAGGGCGAGTCGAAAGACGACAAGCACGCAGACGAGATCGACGTGCTGGCCTGGAGCTGGGGCCTGAGCCAGTCGGGCACCGCCCACGCTGGTACCGGCGCCGGCGCCGGCAAGGTCAATGTGCAGGATATCTCGCTGACCAAGTGGGTCGATTCCAGCTCGACCGCCTTGATCGTGGCGGCGTGCAAGGGCACGCACATCAAGGAAGCCAAGCTGACTGTGCGCAAGGCGGGCGACAAGCCCCTGGAGTACATCAAGATCACGCTGACCGACGTGCTCGTGTCGGCGGTGCAGACCGGCGGCTCGGGCGGCGAAGACCGCCTGACGGAAAACGTCACGCTGAACTTCGCCAAGTTCAAGGTCGAGTACACCGTCCAGAGCAAGGAAGGCGGCTCGGGCGCCACCTCCACCGCGGCCTGGGACATCCCGGCCAACAAGGCGCAGTGATCGAAGCCGTGAGCTGATCGCCCAAGCACCGCAGCGGAGCCGCCATGTCCCAAGCCGATATGTTCCTGAAGATCGAAGGCACCCGTCAGGGGCCGATCAAGGGCGATTCGAACGTGCCTGGCCACGTCGACGAAGTCGAGGTGCTCGGGTGGAACTGGGGCATGGATGTGTCCGCTGCGTCGTTTGGCGCCGCCGCCGCGCGCACGACGCTGCAGGAGATCGTTGTGCGAAAGCGCGTCGACAGGGCCTCGACGGCCCTGATGTCGGCCCTGCGGGCCAATGAGCCGCTCAAGAAGGCGACGCTCACGGTGCGCAAGGCTGGTGGCGAATCGCCTGTCGAATACCTCAAGATCACCATCGAGAAGGCCCGCATCATGTCCCACCGCATCGGCACGCTCGGCGACGGGCGATCCGAGGTGCAGGAAGAGCTGCGCATCGCCTTCTTCAAGATCAACGTGCAGTACCAGCCGCAGACCGGTCTGGGGGGCGGCGGTGGCGCGACCACCTTCGAAACCGAGATCGCACCGGCCTGATGCGCAGACAGCCCGGCCAGAAAGGCCGCGGCGAACATGAAAGACCCGGATCATGAACACGGTGGAAGCGGCAGAACAGGCCATCAGGCAGGGCCAGGTCACGCAGGCCCTGCAGCTGCTGCAAGACGGCGTGCGGGCCAAGCCGGCAGACGTGAAGCTGCGCATCTTCCTCTTCCAGCTGCTGGCGGTCGCCGGCCAATGGGCCCGCGCCCTGAACCAACTCAAGGTGTGCGGCGAGATGGATGCGGGCACCCTGGCCATGGTCAACACCTACCGCGAGGCCCTGCAGTGCGAGGCCTTGCGCGATGCCGTCTTCAAGGGCCAGACCACGCCCATGGTTTATGGCCAGCCGCAGGCCTGGGTCGCGCAGCTGGTCGAGGCCTTGCAGGCCGATGCGCGGGGCGAACATGCGCTGGCCCGGCACCTGCGTGAGCAGGCGCTCGAAGCGGCCCCGACCACCTCGGGCACGCTCAATGGCGAGTCCTTCGCATGGCTGGCCGACGCCGATTCGCGCCTGGGCCCCGTGCTGGAGGTCATCATCAACGGCCGCTATGGCTGGCTGCCTTTCGCTTCGGTGGCCCAGATCGACTTCGAGCCGCCGAGCGATTTGCGCGACATGGTCTGGCTGCCTTGCAGCATCACCCTGCCCAATGGCGGCGGCACGGTGGCCCTGGTGCCCACGCGTTATGCGCCCATGCCCGAGGGCACGGACGAGCTCACGCGCCTGTCGCGCCGCACCGAATGGATCGAGATCTCGCCGGAGCAATACCGTGGGGTGGGCCAGCGCCTGCTGACCACCGACCAAAGCGAGCTGGGCTTGCTCGAGGTGCGCACGCTGGTCTTCCAGGTTCAAGGGGGCGCCGGCGAAGGTGAGGCCGGTGCCGCTGTCGATGTGCCCGTGTCCGGCCAGGCCCCGGCCTGAACACCGCCTCCTGCCGAGCAGCTCCCATGGCCGCGACCGATCTGCGTGACCGCCTGCAGCCTGCGCTGCTGGACCGCCTCACCGACGAACAGCCCGAGTTGTCCCGCGATGCGGACGACCGCCGCGTACTCAACAAGCAGCAGCTGCGCCAGGCCGTGCTGCGTGACCTGAGCTGGTTGCTCAACGCCGTGCAGCCCCTGGGCGCGCAAGCCGAGCATGCGCCCCATGCGGCGGCTTCGGCCTTGAACTATGGCTTGCCGCCGATGGCGGGCCAGCTGGCTTCCAAGGTGGATGTGCCCGATCTGGAGCAGGCCATCCGCCAGGCCATCCTGAACTTCGAGCCGCGCATCCTGGCGCATTCGCTGAGCGTCAAGGCCGTGGCATCGGGCGCGATGATCGACGCCCACAACATCATCGAGTTCGAGATCCGCGGCCTCCTGTGGGCCCAGCCCATCCCCTTGGAACTGCTGCTGCGCACCCAGCTCGATCTGGAGGCCGGTCAGGTCAAGGTCCGCGATGGCAGCCCGGGCATGGGAGGGCTGCGTTGATGGATCCCGGTCTGCTCAAGCTGTACAACCAGGAGCTGGCGCACCTGCGCGAAATGGGCGCGGAGTTCGCGCAGGAGTTCCCCAAGATTGCCTCGCGGCTGACGATGGACGGCCTGGAAGTGGCCGACCCCTATGTCGAGCGCCTGATCGAGGGCTTTGCCTTCATGGCCGCGCGCACCCAGCTCAAGCTGGAGGCCGAGTACCCCCGCTTCATCCAGCACCTGCTGGAGACGGTCTACCCCAACTTCCTGTCGCCCGTGCCCTCGATGATGGTGGCGCGCCTGCAGCCCGATCTGGCCGATCCGGCTCTGGCCAAGGGTTTCAAGCTGCCCAGGCAGACGGCCATCCTCAGCCAGGTCGCACGCGGCCAGAACACCCGCTGCGAGTTCCGCACCGCCCATGAGGTGACGGTCTGGCCGATCGAGCTGGCCGGTGTGCAGTACTTCAGCCACGCACCCGACCTGCCGCTTGCCCAGTTGCCGGTGGCGCGCCAGGTGCGCGGCGGCTTGCGCCTGCGCCTGCGCGTTCAGGGCGGGCTGCAAGCCCACCAGCTGCCGATGGATGCGCTGTCCTTCTACATCAGCGCGCCTGACGAAACCGCTCAGCGTCTGTATGAGTTGCTGAGCACGGCCGCGCTGGGCACCTGGGTGCCGACCGGTGCGGCCGAGGCCCGTGCGCAATGGGCACATGGCGACAGCCTGCGCCAGCAAGGCTTCGACGACGATCAGGCGTTGCTGCCTGAAACGCTGCGGGGCTTTTCGGGCTACCGCGTGCTTCAGGAGTTCGCGGCCATGCCGCAGCGCCTGATGTTCTTCGAGCTGAGCCAGTTGCGCCACCGTGTGCAACGGGTCAAGGGCAATGAGTTCGAGGTGGTGATCCTGCTGTCCCGCGGTGATCCCTCGCTCGAGTCGCTGGTCGATGAACAGTGCCTGGCGCTGTACTGCACCCCGGCGATCAACCTCTTTCCCAAACGGCTGGACCGCATCGCCCTGGGCAGCATGCAGCCCGAGCACCATGTGGTGCCGGACCGCGCGCGGCCCATGGACTTCGAGGTCTACAGCGTGGGCACGGTCACCGGCTACGGCACGGGGCGCGTGGCCGAGCAGGCCTTTCATCCGCTGTATGCCGCCTTCCACACCGAAGGCAGCGGGCACCCGGCTTATTACACCGTGCGGCGCGAGCCGCGCATGCTGTCGCAGCGTCAGCGCGAGCAGGGCACGCGCTCGTCCTACATCGGCAGCGAGGTCTTCGTCTCCCTGGTCGATCCGCACAACGCGCCCTATGGCGAGGCGCTGCGCCAGCTGGCTGTCACGGCCATGGTCAGCAACCGCGATCTGCCCATGCTGCTGCCGGGCGCGGGCCAGCGTGATGCCTCGGCACCGCCGGCCTGGACCATCGATGCCACCGGGCCGGTCAAGGCCGTGCAATGCCTGCGCGGTCCCACGCAGGTGGTGCAGCGCGTGGTGCGCGGTGAGCTCGGCTGGTCGCTGATCAGCCAGTTGACCCTGAACTACCTGTCCATCGCCGGCGAAGATCCGCACAAGGCCGCGGCCGCCTTGCGCAGCCTGCTGAGCCTGCACGGCCCCGAGGCCGATGCGAGCTGGCGCAAGCAGGTCGAGGGCATCCGCGCCGTGCGTGCCCAGCAGGTGGCGCGCCGCCTGCCGGGGCCGGGCCGCCTGGCGTTTGGATCGGGTGTGCAGATCGAGGTCGAGGTCGATGACATCGGCCTGCAAGGCAGCAGCGCCGTGCTGCTGGGCAGCGTGCTGGAGCACTTCTTCGCGCGCCATGCGGCGATCAACAGCTTCACCGAAACGCGCCTGCGCACGGCCTCGCGCGGGCTGATCATGCAATGGCCGCCCCGCATGGGGCAGGCCCCGATGGTCTGAAGGAGAGGCTGGCATGGCGCAGCGCGAGCCTATCGACGACCTGGCACCGCCTTCGGTGATGCTGCCGCCGCGCGCGCCCACGGCGCCCAGCGCCGCCGACCACGCGGCCTTGCAGCAGGTGTGGGCGCAACTGGCGCAGGCGCCCTATGCCCACGACTTTTTCCAGGTGCTGCGCACCGTGCAGGCCCACAGCCCGCACGTGCCGCGCCTGGGCGAGGCCTTGCGGCCGCGGGACGAAGCCTTGCGCCTGGGCCAGGACCCCGAGCTGGACTTCGCCACCGCCAACCTGCAGTCCTTTGCGCCGGGGCGAGACGGCCTGCCGCCCCGGCTGGGCCAGCGTGCCTTCGGCCTGTTCGGCCCGATGGGGCCGATGCCCATGCATTTGACCGAGTACGTGCGCGAGCGGGCACGCAGCCATGGCGATCCGACCATGCTGCGCTTTGCCGACGTCTTTCACCATCGGGCGATGCTGCTGTTTTTCCGCGCCTGGGCGCAGTCGCGCCCCGAGGTGCACCGCGACCGCCCTTGGGACGATGACTTCGCCCGCTGGGTCAGCGCCCTGTTCGGGCAGTCCCCCAAGACCTTCGCCCAGCGCGATGCCGTCCCGGACGATGCCAAGCGCCTGCATGCGGCGGCGCTGGCGCGGGGCCCGCGCAATGCCGAGGGGCTGGTCAAGATCCTGAAGTCTTACTTCGGGGTCGAGGTGAGCATCGATCCTTGCGTGGGCCACTGGCTCAGCCTGCAGGAGGAAGACCGCAGCCGCCTGCTGCCCAGCACCGCACCGGGCCGCAACACCGCGCTGGGGCAGCGGGCCGTGCTGGGCCGGCGCGTGTGGGATCGGCAATCGCACTTCCGCCTGCGCCTGGGGCCCTTGAGCTACGCGCAATACCAGCGCTTCCTGCCCGGGCAGCCGGCGCGCACGGCGCTGCGCGACTGGCTCAGGCAATACCTCGGCCTGGGCCTGTCGTGCGAGACGCGGCTGGTGCTCCAGGGCAGCGAGGTGCCCCGGCTGCAACTGCAGCCACGCCCGCCAGCCGGCCAAGCAGCCAACCCCGCGGCCGCCCGCCTGGGGCTGAACGCCTGGCTGGGCAGCAAGCGCCCCCATCCGGACCGCGCGGACCTGCGTCTGCGGCTGGCCTCCCCCCGACATTGAACCGAACGACACGAAGCTAGGAGAAGCAAGATGGCCGAGATCAGCCGTACCGCCCTGTTTGGCAAGCTCAATCCGCTGGCCTACAAGGCCATCGAAGGGGCGACCGTGTTCTGCAAGCTGCGCGGCAACCCCTATGTGGAGTTGCAGCACTGGCTTCAGCAGATCCTGAACCTGCCCGACTCCGATCTGCACCGCATCGCCAAGCAGTACGAGCTCGATGCCAGCGCGCTGGTGGCCGACCTGACCGCTTCGCTGGACCGCCTGCCGCGCGGGGCCACCGCCATCACCGACCTGTCGACCATCATCGAAAACGCGGTCGAGCGCGGCTGGGTCTATGGCTCGCTGATGTTCGGCGACCGACAGGTGCGCACGGGCTACCTGTTGATCGGCATGCTCAAGACGCCGACCCTGCGCAATGCCCTGCTGGCCATCTCCAAGCAGTTCGACAAGGTCAAGCTCGATGATTTGATCGAACGCTTTGCGTCCTTGCTGGCGCAATCGCCCGAAGCCGGCCAGGGCGCCTCGGACAGCGGCGGTGCGCCTGGCGAGGCCAGCGATGCCATCGCGCCGGCGGCCATGGGCAAGCAAGAAGCCCTCAAGCGCTTCACCACAGACCTGACCGAGCAGGCCCGCAGCGGCAAGATGGACCCCATCGTCGGCCGCGACGACGAGATCCGCCAGGTGGTCGACATCCTGATGCGCCGCCGTCAGAACAATCCGATCCTGATCGGCGAGGCCGGTGTCGGCAAGACGGCCGTGGTCGAAGGCTTTGCGCAGCGCATTGCACGTGGCGATGTGCCGCCCGCGCTCAAGGAGGTCGAGCTGCGCGCGCTCGACGTGGGTCTGCTGCAGGCCGGCGCCAGCATGAAGGGCGAATTCGAGCAACGCCTGCGTTCGGTCATCGACGAGGTGCAGGCCAGCGCCAAGCCCATCATCCTGTTCATCGACGAGACGCACACGCTGGTGGGTGCAGGCGGCG
>CAYPUS010000179.1:0-4006 GCA_964413815.1 uncultured Aquabacterium sp.
GTTCAGCGCGGCGGCGGCACATCGCCGCCTTGATCGCCACCCTGGTCGCCATCATCGGGCGAAGGCTCGGTGGAGGGCGGCCCAGCCTCCTCATCCTCGCGCTGTGCGATCACCTGCGCCGGCCCGCCAGGATGCGCGGCCTCGAAGCAATCGATCACCGAGAAATACAGCGAGGCATAGAAGGCGGCGGCCAACAGCATGCTGGCGATCACGGCCAGCATGTCGGCCAGCACGGGCACCGGGAAAATGCGCACCAGCAGGCTGTCGAGCAGCGCCACGGCCAGCATCAGGCCGAGCCAGCTCAGGCCATACACCAGGAAGGCGCCCAGGTTGCGCCAAGTGGCCACCGCGCTGAAAAACAGGGCCTTGGGCACGGGCAGCCTGCCCCACATCAGCAGCGCCGGCGTGTGCCAGAACAGCAAGGTGACCGGCACGGTCAGGCCCAGGCGCCACAGCATGCTCTGCAGCACGACCGGGTTGTTGCCCAGGCCGGAGGTGGTGGCGTCTTCCGAGGTGGCGGCGCGGATGGCCTTTTCCACTTCTTCGGCGTCGGGGCCCAGCCAGTTCGCCAGCATCTGCACCAGCAGCGAGGCGGCGATGTAGACGCCGCCCAGGATCGCGAACTCGCGCCGGGGGGCATGAGGCCCCTGCAAGGGCTCGAAGAGCACCAGCGGCGTGATGCGCTGGCCTTTGATGGCCCGGCGCGTGGCCAGCAGGAAGCCCATCCAGATCACCGGCATGATGCCGACGAAGAGCAGGGCGCCCAGCGGGCCGGGCAGCGGCATCAGCATGAAGGCCAGCAGGCCCATCATGCCGACCAGCCCCACGTAACTCAGCGTTTGCAGCTTGCAGGCGAGGATGCCCTGGCGAACCCAGACCACGCCCTGGCTTGCTTTGACCAGTTTCAGTTTCATGCCGTGGTGGAGCGCTGGTAGGACCAGGGGGCGTTGCGGCGCAGGGTCAGCACACGCTCGAAATGGGTGGGGTCGTGCGGCTGGAGCATGGCCGCATCGCGGGGCAGGTGCAGGTCCCACAGGCGCGAGGTCCAGAACCGAAGGGCCGCGCCACGCAGCAGGGCCGGCAGCAGTTGCAGCTCTTCATCGGACAGGCGGCGCTGGGCGTCGTAGGCGGCCACGAAGGCCTGCGCCCGCACCGGATCGAGGGCCCCGGTGGCCAGGTCGATGCACCAGTCGTTGAGGCACACGGCGATGTCGAAGCCGAAGGTGTCGCAGCCCGCGAAGTAGAAGTCGAAGAAACCGGACAGCTGGCCGTTGTCGAAGACCACGTTGTCGCGGAACAGGTCGGCATGGATGGCGCCGCGGGGCAATGCGCGGTAGGCGGGCGAATCGGCCAGCTCCAGCTGGAAGGCCAGCTCGGACTCGATCAGTTGGGCCTGTGCCGGCGTGAGGTAGGGCCGCACGACAGGGATGGTCTCCTGCCACCAGGCCAGACCACGCAGATTGGGCTGCTGGGGTGCGTAGTCCAGGCCTGCTTCGTGCATGCGTGCCAGCATCGCACCGACCTGGGCGCAGTCCGATGCCTGGGGTGCCAGCTGGTTGCGTCCGGGCAGCTTGGTGACCACCGCC
The DNA here is from genome assembly GCA_964413815.1 of uncultured Aquabacterium sp. Lineage (GTDB taxonomy): Bacteria > Pseudomonadota > Gammaproteobacteria > Burkholderiales > Burkholderiaceae_C > Aquabacterium. The sequence goes on from CAYPUS010000179.1 coordinate 1,587, forward strand.
GCCGGCTTGCCCTTGAGCGTGTGCAGGATCTCGCCGCGCGCATCGGCCTGGGGCGCCGGCACCGGAATGCCGCGCTGCGCCAGGTGGTGCATCAGGTTCAGGTAATAGGGCAGCTGCGCATGGCTCAGGCGCTCGAACAGCGTGAGCACATAGTGGCCACGGTCGGTGTCGACGAAGTAGTTCGTGTTCTCGATGCCCGAAGTCGCACCCCGCATCGATTGCAGCGTGCCGAGTTGGAGCGAGGTCATCAGGCCCGCCGCTTCCTGCGGGGACACTTCGGTGAAAACGGCCATGTGAAAACGGTTGAATCGGGCAGGTGAGACTTCCTTGATGCCGTGAGGACACAAAGCATTCCGTAAACGGCAACGAGTTGTTGCTGCTTGCGGCGAGCTTAGGCGTAAACCCTCAGGCTCCGGGGGAAGACGAGCGTGTGATTGTAGGAGTCCGTGTGGCAGACTTCGAAAAGTTCGTTCAAACAGCCGCGTCCCCGGTCAGGTGGGCGGGCCCATTCCCTATATCGAGGAGCCGGTTCAGCATCATGAGCACTTCAGCTACGCGTCAGAAATTCAAACTCCAATGCACGCTCGCGGTGGCGTTGTCTCTTGCAGCCGTATCCGCTCAAGCTCAAGAACTGCAGCCGAAGTCGCGCATGTTTGGTGCCTACGTCGGCGCCACCGCTGGCATCGGTGCCAATCAATGGGAATGCTCGGGCTATGCGAACTGCAACCGCGCCGCGTTCAGCGGCAAGGCCTTTGGCGGCTACCGCATGACGCCCGGCCTGGCGGCTGAACTCAACTACATGTACTTCGGTGCCGTCGAGCGTTCGCACGACAACGGCTCCGGCGCCGGCACCAACATCGCCACCGACCGTCAGACGACCAAGGCCGTGACCGTGGGCGTGAACTGGGAAGTCGAGCTGCTGCACCACTTCACCAACCACCTGCGCATCGGCATGGCCTGGAAGCGCCGCGACAACCAGCTGGCCCTGGACAACGGCACCAGCACCCTGCAAAAGACCTACGACAACGCCCTGTACCTCGGTGCCGGCCTGTCCTTCCGCGTGAACGAGAACGTCCGCATGGTCAGCGCCTTCGACTACATCGTCGACGGCCAAAACAGCAACTACCTGTTTTCCATCGGCGCATCGGCCGAGTTCTGATCCCGAGGGTCGGACGAACAACGCTGCCACCGTGAGGCCGATTGCCTCACGAGATGGTGCAAGAGATGGCTCACAATCCGGGGCATGAACGCCCCGGTTTCCATTTCTGGCGACGACATCGCGCAAGCTGCCGATCGCCCCACCTTGCTGCTGGTCGACGGATCCAGCTACCTCTATCGCGCCTTCCATGCGATGCCCGACCTGCGCGGGCCGCAGGGCGAGCCCACCGGCGCCCTGCATGGCATGGTCAACATGATGGGCTGGCTGCGCGACCATGTCCCGGCCGCGCACGCCGTCTGTGTCTTCGATGCCCCGGGCGGAACCTTCCGCGACGAGTGGTACCCCGAGTACAAGGCCCACCGCCCCTCCATGCCGGAGGACCTGCGCGCCCAGTGCGATCCCATCCGCGAAGTGATCCGCCTGCTGGGCTGGCCCGTGCTGGAAGTGCCCGGCGTCGAGGCCGATGATGCGATCGGCACGCTGGCCTGCGCGGGCGTGGCGGCCGGTCACCGCGTCGTCATCTCCACGGGCGACAAGGACCTGGCCCAACTGGTCAACCCGCATGTCTCGCTGATCAACACCATGGCCAAGCCGCCGGAGGTGCTGGATGTGGCGGGCGTGCAGGCCAAGTTCGGTGTGCCGCCCGATCGCATCATCGATTACCTGACCTTGATCGGCGATGCGGTCGACAACGTGCCAGGCGTCGACAAGGTCGGCCCCAAGACCGCGGTGAAGTGGCTGCTCGAACACGGCTCGCTCGAAGGCGTCATGGCCGCGGCCGATGCGATCAAGGGCGTGGCCGGCGAGAACCTGCGCAAGGCGCTGGACTGGCTGCCGCAAGGGCGCCGCCTGATCACCGTCAAGTGCGATTGCGATCTGGTGGGCCATGTCAGCGGCTGGCCTTCGCTGGACGAGCTGGCCCTGCGCGCGCCCGATCTGGAACCGCTGCTGGCCTTCTACACGCGCTTTGGCTTTCGCACGGCACGCGTCGAAGTCGAGCGCCAGCTCAAAGCCGGTGCCAAGGCCAAAGCCAGCGGCAAGGCAGACGGCGGAACGGCCGACCTGTTTGGCGGTGAGGGCGGTCCCATGCCCAGCGCCGATGCCCTGGCCGTGTCCATGACCGAAGCATCCGCCATCGAGGCCGATGCCGCCCAGCCCGTCGTCACGATGAACTACGACACCGTGCTGGACTGGCCGGCCTTCGACCGCTGGCTCGCACGCATCGATGCGGCCGAGCTGGTGGCCTTCGACACCGAGACCG
>CAYPUS010000179.1:4016-6718 GCA_964413815.1 uncultured Aquabacterium sp.
ACGCGATGAAGGCCCGCATCGTCGGCCTGTCCTTCAGCGACAAGGTGGGCGAGGCCTGCTACATCCCGCTGCGCCACGAGGGCCCGGATGCGCCGGCGCAACTGCCGGCCGACGAGGTGCTCGCCCGCCTCAAGCCCTGGCTGGAAGACGCCGGCAAGGCCAAGGTCGGCCAACACATCAAGTACGACGCCCATGTGCTGGCCAACCACGGCATCGCCGTGCGAGGCTATGCCCACGACACCATGCTTGAGAGCTATGTGCTCGAAGCCCATCGCCAGCACAACCTGGGGGCGATTGCCCAGCGCCATCTGCAGCGCAGCGGCCTGAGCTACGAGGATGTGGCCGGCAAGGGAGCCAAGCAGATTCCCTTCGCGCAGGTCTCGGTCGAGCGCGCCGCGCAATACTCTTGCGAGGACAGCGACCTGACCCTGCATGCCCACCAGGTGCTGTGGCCGCGCATCCAGGCCGAGCCCGGTCTGCGGGAGATCTACCAGCGCTTCGAGCTGCCGACCTCGCGTGTGCTGCAACGCATCGAGCGCAATGGCGTGTTGATCGACAAGGCGCTCTTGCAGCAGCAAAGCCACGAGCTGGCCCAGCGCATCGTCGCGCTCGAGCAGGAGGCTTACGCGCTGGCCGGCCAGCCTTTCAACCTGGGCTCGCCCAAGCAGCTCGGCGAGATCCTCTTCGTCAAGCAGGGCCTGCCGGTGGTCAAGAAGACGGCCACGGGCGCGCCCTCGACCAATGAGGACGTGCTCGAAAAGCTGGCCGAGGACTACCCGCTGCCTGCGTGCATCCTGCAATACCGCGGTCTGGCCAAGCTCAAGTCCACCTACACGGACAAGCTGCCGCTGATGATCAACGCCGAGACGGGGCGCGTGCACACCACCTACGGGCAGGCCGTGGCCGTCACGGGCCGCCTGGCCAGCAACGATCCGAACCTGCAGAACATCCCCGTGCGCACGGCCGAAGGGCGCCGCATCCGCGAAGCCTTCATCGCGCCACCAGGGCACTTCATCGTCTCGGCCGACTACTCGCAGATCGAGCTGCGCATCATGGCCCACATCTCGCAGGACGAGAACCTGATGCGCGCCTTTGCCGAGGGCCTGGACGTGCACCGCGCCACCGCCAGCGAGGTCTTCGGCGTGCCCGTGGACGAGGTCAGCAGCGAGCAGCGCCGCTATGCCAAGGTGATCAACTTCGGCCTGATCTATGGCATGAGCGCGCACGGCCTGGCCAAGAACCTCGGCATCGAGCGCTCGGCCGCCTCGGCCTATATCGAGCGCTACTTCCACCGCTTTGCCGGCGTCAAGCGCTACATGGACGGCACGCGTGAGCAGGCCAAGGACCAGGGCTATGTCGAAACGGTTTTCGGCCGGCGCCTGTGGCTGCCCGAGATCAACAGCCCCAACGGCCCCAGCCGCGCCGGTGCCGAGCGCGCGGCCATCAACGCGCCCATGCAGGGTACGGCCGCCGACCTCATCAAGCTGGCCATGGTCGCTGTGCAGGACCGCCTGGACGCCGAAAACAAGGCCACCCTGATGATCATGCAGGTGCACGATGAACTGGTCTTCCAGGTGCCCGAGGCCGAGCTCGAGTGGGTCAAGACCGAGGTGCCCCGCATGATGGCCAATGTGGCCGAGCTGCGTGTGCCCCTGCTGGCCGAGGTGGGTTCCGGCCTCAACTGGGAAGCGGCGCACTGAGATGTCACCCGCGCCGCGTTTGAACCTGCTCAGCCGTGAGCACGCCATCCTCGAGTTCAACCGCCGGGTGCTCGCCCAGGCGGAACGCGAGGACGTGCCGCTGCTCGAGCGCCTGCGCTACATCTGCATCGTCTCGTCCAACCTTGACGAGTTCTTCGAGGTGCGCTTTGCCGATGCGCTGGAGGCTTCGCGCACCCCCGGCACCCTCGTCAGCCCGCAGTACCTGGCCGACATCGCCCGCGAGGCCCATGGTCTGGTCGACCAGCAGTACGAGATCTTCAACGAGGTGGTCGGCCCGGCGCTGCGCCAGGCCGGCATTCACATCCTCAGCTATGCGCACCGCAACGCCGCGCAGCGCGAATGGGTGGCCGAGTTCTTTCACAAACAGGTCCAGCCCCTGCTCACGCCCATCGGCCTGGATCCTTCCCACCCTTTCCCGCAGGTCGCCAACAAGACGCTGAACTTCATCGTCAAGCTGGGCGGCCGCGACGCCTTCGGGCGCGACAACGACATCGCCATCGTCCGCGTGCCGCGTGTGCTGCCCCGCGTGATCCGCCTGCCCGAGTCGATCAGCGACGGACAGCAGGCCTTCGTGCTGCTGTCCAGCGTGATCCGATCGCACCTGGATGAGCTCTTTGCCGGCCGCAAGATCGAGGCCTTCTCGCAGTTCCGCGTCACGCGTGACTCCGACATCGATGTCGACGAAGACGACGTCACCGACCTGCGCTTGGCCCTGCGCTCGAAGATGAGCACCCGCCAGTTCGGCCAGGCGGTGCGGCTGGAGGTGGTCTTCAACTGCCCCAAGGACCTGTCGGACTTCCTGCTGGAACAGTTCGGCCTGAACGAGGTCTCCCTGTTCCGTGTCAACGGCCCGGTGAACCTGGTGCGTCTGACCCAGCTGATCGACCAGGCTGGCGGCGCTGACCTGCGTTTCACCCCCTACCAGCCAAGCTGGCCGCCCACGCTGCCGCAGACGGGCATGTTCGTGCACCTGCGCAAGCA
>CAYPUS010000180.1:0-4325 GCA_964413815.1 uncultured Aquabacterium sp.
GCCCTGGCTCAAAATTCAATCGGCACGGTGGCTCAATTTTGAATCGGCGCCAACAACCGATTCCGGCAAACTTCGCTAAGTTACTGTCACCAAAGTACTTTCAGCTCTTCTAGTCTACGGTTGCTTCCGGTACACTTTGCTAGGTACACACTGTTGCCCGCCAACTCATAATCCTTTGGTCGTTGGTTCAAGTCCAACACGGCCTACCAGTGCATCAAGGCCTTGTTTTGGGCCGTGGCTCGCTGCCTGGGGCGTCCTCAGTGGCCGCCCTCAGATCAGCAACGGTCACCATCAAGGTCATCGGATCAAGCGGGGACTCATCCAGTCCAAGGCCAAGATAAAAGGCTTTCGCTTCATCTGACAGTGCATGCACCACCATGCCCCGGATGCCGATGGCATCTGCCGCCTGGACGACCCGCAGGGCGGCGTCCCGAAAGAGTGCCCGGCCAAGCCCCTTGCCATGATGGCTTGTCGCCACAGCCAAACGGCCCAGTACGACCACCGGCACTGGATCCGGCATGTTGCGCCGAAAGCGGCCTGGCGCAGCGGCTGGCGCCACGGCACTGGATGCCAAGGCGTAATAGCCCACGACCTTCTTGCCTTCACAGGCCACAAAGGTGCGCGAGGCACCGCTGACTTGATTGGCCAAGGCGCGTCGCGTCAGCCATGTGTTGAGCGACGCGACGCCGCAGTCAAAGCCGTGGGTGTCGTGGTCGGCTTGAAATGGTTCCGGGGCCCGCAGCATGTGTCTCGCGGCCTACCAGGGCGCCTTGCTTCGCATCGTTTTTCGCAACCGCTCATTGGGCTGAGCGGGTCGGTCCAGGCGCTTGAGAAATTCCCCATAAGCGTCCGGACTGACGACCATCAGGGCACGGTCCAGAAGCGTTTCTTCCGCTGCACGGCGCGCCGCTTCCAGGATGAAGTCGGTGCGTGTCTTGCCTGCGGATTCCGCCGCGCGGTCAATCAAATTGCGCTCGGCGGGCTGGATGCGCAGATTGAGGGTGTCACGCGGCGTCTTGGTGGTGCTGGCTGTGCTCATGGTCGAGATCCTTCCAATGACCAGTCCGTAAGATAACACGTCGTAACGACAAAGTCATTACGAGTTGGCGGCCTCACCCCTCCCCACTCTCCAACGCCATCAACAAATCATCCATCTCATAAGGCTTGCGCAACAGCGTCACCTCCGGGCTGACTTGCTGCGGCGTGTAGCCCGTGGCGACCACGGCGTGCAGTTCGGGCCGGTGGGCGCGGCACCAGGCCACCAGGTCCATGCCCGAGAGCTTGCCCGGCATGACCACGTCGGTGAACAGCGCATCGCCCTGCCAGCCTTGCTCCAGCAGGGCCTGCGCCTCGTCCGCGGTCTGGCACAGCTGGACCACATGGCCGGCCGCCTCCAGTGCCGGTGCCACCACGGAAGCCACCAGGGGGTCGTCCTCGACCATCAGCACCGCCAGGGGCGTGATGTCGCCGGGCTGGGGGCCGGCCTCGCTCGGGAAGTGGTTGTCTTGCGGGGTCTGGCAAGTGGGCAGCAGCATGGCCACCCGGGTGCCCTGGCCGAGCTGGCTTTCCAGCACGGCGTCGCCGCCGGATTGCCGCGCGAAGGACTTGACTTGGGCCAGCCCCAGCCCCGTGCCCGCGCCGATGCGCTTGGTGGTGAAGTAAGGCTCGAAAGCGTAGGCCTTGGCGCGCTCGTCCATGCCTGTGCCGTCGTCCGCCACCTCCAGCCAGACGAAGGGCCCCGCGCCGTCGAGGCCGCGCGTCTCCGATGGATGAGCGGGGCGGGCCGTGATGTGGATGTGGCCGCCGCCCGGCATGGCGTCCCGGGCGTTGAAGACCAGATTGAGCAAGGCCAGTTCCAGCTGGGTCGGGTCCACGTACAGCGCCGGCGTGTCGGGGGCGATGGCGGCCGACAGCGAGATGTGCTGTCCCACCGCCTTGCCGGTCAGCTCGCGGGTGCTGAGCAGGAAGTCGTTCAGGTCGATGGGCTGCGGGTCCAGCGGGTCGGAGCGGCCGAAGGTGAGCATCTGGCGCACCAGGCTGGCGGCCTTGGCGCAGGCCCGCTGCGCAGCCACCAGCACGCGACGCTGGGGCTCCTGCCTGGCTGCGCCGTCGAGCACCTGCAAGGCCGTGCTGACGGTTTGCAGCAGGTTGTTGAAGTCGTGCGCCAGGCCGCCCGTGAGCCGGCCGATGGCCTCGTGCTTTTGGGCATCCAGCAACTTGGCCTGGGCGTCCTGCGCCTGGTCGACCGCCTGCGTCACGCGCTCTTCCAGCCGGCGCGTGGCTTCCAGCGAGCGCAGGCCGGCTTCATGCAGGGCCTCGCTGACGAGGTCTGCTTCGGAGACGCCCGTGATCAGCCGGGGCGGGATCCGATCGTGGCCCAGGGACGAGGCGGCATTTTTGAGGGCCAGGATCGGGCCGCTGATGCGGCGTCCGGCGTAGAGCGCAATCATCAGGCCGATCAGCAGCAGGCCGCCAGCGGCGGCCAGGGCGCGAAACGTCGCCTGCCATGCCGCGCCGGTGAGCGCGTCCTGAGGAATGGAAACCACCGTGCTCCAGCCGTAGCGGTTGGGCGCCGTCACGAAGCTTTGCGAGACGATGCCGTCCAGCGTCACAGAGGCGGCAAAGCCGACATCACCGGTATCGATGCGCTGGCGGATGTCGCCCCTGGCGGGCTTGCCCAGCCACTTCTGCGGATCGCGGTTGCGGGCGACGACGCGGTGGTCGCGATCGAGGACGGCGGCCGTGCCTTTGTCAAAGTAGTTCTGTTCGGTGAGAAGGGTCTGGATGACCGACGGCGAGAACACCACGCCCACGTTGTACTTCGGCGGCGAATGGCTGAGGTCGGGCGCCATCACGGCGATGACGGGTTGCTTGAGCACCGGCACATAGGCGTAGAAAAATGCCTCGGGCTCGCCCACCACCATGGGCGCGCCCGGCATGCGGGGGGCGGGCTTGGTGACGCCTTCCGACAGCGCGGTGTTGACCAGCACGGCTTTGTGGTCGACCAGCACGGCCGAGTTGCCGGTGGCCTGCGTGGCCATCTTGGCCATCTGGTAGAAGCCTTCCAGATCGTGTTGGCGCAGCGGGGCCGTGGCGCTGAGCGTGCGGGCGATGACGGCGCGCTTGTCGATCTCGCGCTCGATCATCAGGCTCAGGGCCTGCGCCTGTTGCTGCACCCCGATTTCGGCGGCGGCTGCCTCGCGCTCATAGGTGGCCCGGGCCAGCAGCCCGAAGGCGATGGCCGCAGGCAGCCAGACGGCCAGGACCAGCAGAAGGAGGCGGGTGCGGATGCTCAAGAAGACGCTGCGTGAAGGTGAACTCGGCCACGCAGCTTAATGGCTTTTCGCCCGCGCGGGGGGCTCAGGGCAGCAGGGTCAGCTCTTCCAGGGCGACATCCTCGATGTAGCCGCGGGCGCGTTGCTCATCCAGGTAGTCGTTCAGCGACTCGGCGATGTTGTCGGCAAAGCGCATCATGCCTTCGCGGTTCTTCATGTCCTCGCGGGAGGTCTGGGTGCCCACTTCCTGGATGAGGGCCTTGAAGGCGGGCAGGTGGCCGCTGAGCTCTTCGACCGCTTCCTGCCCGTCCAGATGCAGGTTGACCTTGACGTTGACCATGCGCCCGTCCGCCATCTGCGCCATGACCTTGGGCACGCTCAGCCAAACGGGACGGGGCTTCTCGACCTTGGGGGGCGCCTGGTTGATGCTGTAGAGCCAGACGGCCGCCCCCAGCAGGAGCACGGTCACACCGATGAGGATGGGAAGCAGCGAGTCGCTGTTTCCGGAAGAGGTCGGCTTGGCTGCGGCCATGTCGGAAGCCTGGGGGCGCCAGGGCGGGGTGGGATCGGCGCAAGATACAACGCCGGCCGCAGCGGTGGTGGGGGTGTCAGGCGCCGGGCATGCCGGAATTCACGCTGGCCCTTGAGCCAATCCCTATGGGAAGGATGGCAGGGCCTCGGCGAAATTGACCAATCCGGACAATTTAAAAAAATAACCCTGTTATGAGCAAGCGTTGGGGTGTGTTGCATCGCAGCGCACTTGCAAAATGAAGCGACTCTTTCCGGCGGTGGTGCAACGCCTCGTATCCAGCAGGAGGACTTCATGATCAAAACCGTCAAGGCAGTGGCGCTCACGGTGTTGGTGGGCGCGTTCCCCGCAGTGCATGCAGCCGAACAGATCTTTGAGTTCGTCGGCAAGGTGACCACCAGTTCCGTGGTGGGCGCCAACATCGGTGACCTTGTCACCGGCACCTTCCGCTACGACCCGGATGCGGCCACGGACACCACGGTGGTCGGGCCGCCCAGTTCGCGCGTGGGCATTGGTCTGTA